>NZ_CBBQHX010000005.1:0-215235 GCF_964946895.1 Stagnihabitans sp.
GCGACAGCGGCTTCAAACCGGATCACCCGGCCCGCAGATTCGGCCGCCATGGCCAGAGCCTGCCCATGATGCGCCAAAAGCGCCTTGTTGGCCGTCACCACATCCTTGCCTGCGGCAATCGCCGCTTCGGTCGCCAGACGGGCCGGGCCCTCATGACCGCCCATGACCTCAACGAAAACGTCGACGTCCGGGCGCTGCGCCAAGGTCACCGGATCGGTCTCCCAGGCATAGCCCGACAGATCCGCATCGCGGGCCTTTTTCGGGTCGCGGGCCGAGACGGCAACGATCTGAACCTTGCGCCCGCTGCGCGCCTCGATCAGCGCAGCATGGCGCTGCACGATCTTGACCACGCCGATGCCCACAGTGCCAAGACCAGCCAGTCCGATGCGAAGGGCGGGGGATGGGGTCTGGTGCATGGGTACCTCGTCTGAATTGCTGCAGAGCCTGTTAGCCGTTTCGGTCCGCCAGTGCAACGCAGCCGCTTAACGTGCCACCGATGCCGCCCAGTCGCGCAATGCCGCAGCCCCCGCAACCAGCGGCGCGCCGCGATTGGCGGTTCCCGCCTCCGGGGCGAATTGTGATTGCGGCAGCAAGGCCGGTGCAGCACCCGACCGCGTCCCTGCGGGCCAGTCAATCTTGGGATAGGCCGAACAGGCCGACAGCATCAGGGCAATCAGGGCATAGCGCATGAACCCTCTTACTCTGCTTTCGTCTTCGCTTTCCACAAATATCCTCGGGTGTGGGGTCTGGGGAGAGGGCAGACAGCCCGCTCCCCAGCTGGGTCGCCAGAGGCGCGCGCGGGCTTTGCCCGCGCGCCCTTGTTTGCCCTAGTGCGCCGGACGGATGAAGGTCCCGTTGCGCAGGTCCGTCATCGCCTGCCGGATCTCGGCATCCGTGTTCATCACGATGGGCCCGTGCCACGCCACCGGCTCCTGGATCGGCGCGCCCGAGATCAACAGGAACCGCACGCCGTTCTCGCCCGCCTGCACCGTCACCTCGTCGCCCGCGCCGAAGTTGATCAGCGTGCGGTTGCCCGACATGTCGCGGATGTTGACCTCTTGTCCGCGGACCTCCTTCTCCAGCAGCACGCCTTGCGGGCGGCTGGCGTCGCGGAAGTTGCCCTGACCCTCGAAGACATAGGCAAAGGCATTGCGGCGGGTGTCGACCTTGAAGGTCTTGCGGCGGCCCTCTGGCACGAAGATGTCCAGATACTGCGGCTCGGCGGCGATGCCGTCGACCGGGCCCTTCTTGCCGCGGAACTCACCCACGATCACCTTCACCACCGTGCCGTCATCCTCCAGGATGTCCGGAATGTCGCGGCCCTTGACGTCCTGATAGCGTGGCGCGGTCATCTTCAGCGCCTTGGGCAGGTTGGCCCAAAGCTGGAAGCCATGCATCTGACCCTTGGCGTTGCCGAAGGGCATTTCCTGATGCAGGATGCCTGACCCCGCCGTCATCCACTGCACATCGCCGCCCTTCAGCATGCCCTTGTTGCCAAGGCTGTCGCCATGTTCGACCGAGCCCGCCAGCACATAGGTGATCGTCTCGATCCCGCGGTGCGGGTGCCACGGGAAGCCCTTGACGTAATCCCGCGGGCTGTCGCCACGAAAGTCGTCGAACAGCAGGAAGGGGTCGGTCTCGCTGGTCTGACCAAAGCCGAAGGCGCGGTGCAGGTGGACGCCTGCACCCTCCATTGTCGGACGGGCAAGCGAGGCGGATTTGACGGGACGGATGGACATTGCGGTCTCCTGTAACGGTTGACTGCAAAATAGGATGCATTGGCCCCCTGCGCCAGTGCATGAAAGGCGCCTTTTCCACAGGTACTCTCTGCAATGCTGCACAGACGACGCCCGGATCAGTGCCTAGGCGACTTCAATCTGTTCGGCGCGTCAGGCCGGGCAGCTGACGGCATCCATGGGAATGCATGGCAGGAAACGTGGCCGCGTCACGATGAACTCGCTGAAGGTCTGGGCATTCAGGCCGACATTGAACGCCGGCACATAGGGCACCTGAACCTCCACGATCACCACATAGTCCCCCGCGGTCATCGTCGGGATCTGTGCGGTAAAGTTCTGCAAGGTGGCCGTCGTCAGGGCGGGCAGGTCCGCGGCGTTGGTGGTCCGCGACCAATGCACTTCAAAGCGCGAGTTGACCGAACTCCAGGTGACCGAGGTCACCCGCATCGTTGCGTTCTGATCGCGGTCGATCAGGTACTCCACCACTTGCTCCAGCCCGGTGATGTAGCTTGAGGTGATCCCGGTCTCGGCCCGCGACAGCATGTCCGAGACGGTATAGGTGGCCTTTTGCACGGTGTTGAGCGAGCGGAAACAGTCCCAATAGACGAACAGGCCCACATAGGCCCAAAGCAGCAGCGGTAGCACGATCACCGCCTCGGCGATGACGGCAGCATCCTCGTCGCGCAGGAAACGCCGGGCGCTTGCGGTCAGACGGTGGAGCATGGGTTTCATGGCCATCCCCTCAACTCGGTTCCACGACGAAGGCACTTCGGGCCAGAAGCGCATAATTGCCCTGACTGTCGAGTGGTATGGCCAGGGCCAGTCCCATGCCGGGGAACATGGCCGGCAGGCTGACGCAGACGCGCACCAGCATCATGTCATTCTCTTGCCCGGCGTTCAGCGAGACCACCGGCTGGACCGGTGCCGTGCGGTTCACACAATGGGTGATGTCGGTCGGGATCGACCAGGTTGTCGTGGTGATCCGGTCCAGTTCAATGGCGATGTTGTTCTGGCAGTTGGGGAAAATGATGGTGCGGTCGCAGATTTCCTTTTTCAGCACCGCGTTGGTGACCACCGGATAATGCCCCAGCCGCAGTTCGCGCATCGTCATGTCCACCGACTGTTCCAGCAGGATTTCCCGCGTCATCAGCAAACCGCTTTCGAAGGAGGACATGAAGATCAGCAGGATCACCGGCACGACGATCACGAATTCCATCGAGGCGGTCCCGTCCTCGCGCCGCAGCGCGCGGATCAGGCGATGGACAAGATGGCTCAGGGCGGGGATCATTGGGTCAACCTCAATTGGCTGATGTTGTTGGCAATCGCGGCAAAGGCCGTGCTGATCTGGATTCCGCTTGCATCAAAGTAATGCGCATCCGACGAGGCGCAGGCGCGGATCTGGGTTTGCCCGTTGGTCGGCGCTTCGAAGGCGATGCCATAGACGATGACCCCGGCCTGTTTGGCGGCGGTGCAGGCCGACTGCATCTGCGTGTCCATCGCGGTCGTGGCGGTCTGGGTGCGGAACAGGTTCATCTGGGTGCTGAAGGTGGCAATCCCCGGCGATGCATAGAAGGTTTGCGCAACATACTGCATCCCCAGCGCGGCCCAGACTTCCGGCCAGGTGCGGCCGGTGGTGCCGGCGATGACGGCGGCCGGGTTGTAGCAATCGGTGTTCAGCGGCGAGGCCCCGTTCCAAGGCCGCGATTGCCAGACCCCCAGATGCGGCACCCAGAACGGCCGGCTGGCGCAGATCGTGGCGGGCGAGGTGTTGTTGACCTTGCTGACATGAAAGATCGACCAGCGGCTGTCACTGGTGGCTTGCCACAGCGGCGACAGGCCGGTCTTGTACGCGGAATTGACCCGCTCTTCGGCGAAGTTCTCACCGTCGGTCATCAGCACGATGACCTTCATCGCATCCGGGGCAGCATAGTCCAAGGGCCGGCCGGCCATCGTTGCGGGCATGTTTCCTGCGGCGATGGTGCTGGTGTAGACCGACTGCACCGAGGGATCCAGCAGCGTCATCCCCCATTTCATCCCGGCGTTGATCGAGGTGGCCCCCACCGCCACCAAGCCGTTGATATAGCCTTGCAGGGTCGCGATATCCTGTTGCGGCAGCCGCACGATATTGCCGCCGGTGCCGGGCGGGTTGCCGGCGTAATAGATGCCGCCGCCGACTGTCGGGCACCATTTGTTGACCTCGGACGGGGTCTGGGTGCCAGAGCCGGAATAGGTATCGACGTTGGAGGTCATTGACAGCGGCGTCGCGGTGGAAATCGCATAGCTGCTGTAGACCGAAGCAGGCAGGTCCACGCAGTCCACCCCGGCTTGCGTGCTGCTGGCGGGCAAGCCGTTCAGATCGGCCATGGTGAACTTGCTGCGCAGCGTCGGCCCCAGATTGACCTGCCCGTTGAAGGGCACGATGCCGATGGATATCTTGTGCTCCACGTCATTGGTCAGAACGGACGTGACGAAAGCATTCGCCGCGTTCTTCAGATTGACCAGCTTGCTGTTGGACGCCATCGAACCCGACACGTCCAGCACCAGCATGATTTCCACATTGTTGATGCGCTGTTCGGCATCCGACACCCCGAAGGCATCCAGCTTGTCGATCCCCATCAGGTGCAGGAAGATCGGGTTTGTCTGCTCGAAGGCGTTGGCCTTGACGTTGCGGAAGTTCAACCCGCGCGTCACGGTGACCGAGGTCAGGTCCGACATCAGCCCGGCCTTGCGGAAGTAATCCTCTACCACGCTCTTGGGATCACGGGCCTGCGTCAACGAGGCCGCGGCCAGGGTGGAGCGGTCGAGCGTGTTCTGCAACGCGGTGCGGCGGGCTTCATAGCGCATAAGATCGACCGCAATGCCGCCCATCATGATCATCAGCATCATGAACATCAGGGCGAAAATGGTCATGGACCCGGTTTCGTCGTGACCAAAGCGCATCATCCGCCGCAAACCGAACCGGGGGCCCCGGCTTGTGAACGGCCCCGGACGCTGTGCCCGAACTGAGATTGCACGTTTCATCGACACTACCCGCTACCACGGCCCGCCGCGTGCCGCCCGGAATCGGGAAGTGGCACGGCATGGCTTTCCAAAGGCCATCTACTTTCAGGGCTGGGGCGAAATTATGTCGCGAATGTGAGCGCATTTTGCAGACCCACGGCAAAGAGGGGGAAGTGTCGGAAAATCCGGCGAACAGCGGCCGGAAACGCTCCGGCCCGCCGTGGTTTGCCTATTGCGTCAGCTTCAATTGGGTCAGGTTGGCGGCGATGGTCTGGAACACCTGCTGGATGGTGTTGCGATCGGCGATGAAGGTGTGATCCGCATGGGCGCAGGCCGTGATCACGTCATTGCCATGCTGCGGCGCCTCGACCGTGATGCCGTAGATCGAGACACCATTGGCGCGTGCCTGATCACAGCTGACCTGAAGCGAGGCATCCATGTCCGGCACTTGGGCATAAGTGGCCTGCATGGCATTGACCATCGTGTTGTACACGGTCGTGCTGGCATTGGTGGCGCTGCTGCCTTGCGGGCGGGCATAGAACTGCCAAGCCACGTAAGTCATCTTCAGATTGGCCCAGATGTCCTTCCAGTCCTGCTGCACCGCCGCCCCGCCACCGGCCCAGGCCGCCGCCTGATAGGTGCCCAGATGCGGCACATACCAGGTATTGGCCCCCGCCCAGGCCGGACGGCCCGAGGTGACCTGCACCGAATATTTGCCATCCGGCGCCTTCCAGATCGGCGAGGGGCCGGTCTTGTAAGCATCCACGATGCGGTTGTGCGACACATGCTCGCCGTCCGTCATCAGCACCACGATCTTCATCGCCTTGGGGTCGCCATAGTCGAAGGGGCGGGCGGGCAGGCTGGCCGGTATTTTGCCTGCCGTTATGAAGTCGGCATAGGTCGACCGCATCGAGGGATCCAACAGCGCAAGGCCCCATTTCATCCCCAGCGTGATCGAAGTGTTGCCGCCCGCCTGCAGGGCATCAATCTCGGATTTCAGCGTGGTGACGTCATTGGTGGGCAAGCGGACGATGTTCACCGTCGTCGGCTGACAGAAGGCAGAGCTGTAGTTCGGCTTGGCATAGTTCACATCGGTCGCCGAAACATAGGCGTTGGTCCGGTTGGTGGCATAGGCGATGTCGGCATAAGCCATCATCGGCATCGGATCGGTCAGCGACAGCGCCTGCGAGGCCCATTCGGATGTCGGGATTTCAACGCAGTTGACGTCCGCCACGCCAGCCCGGTTGGTCAGGTTGAACTTGGCCGCCAGATCTGCCCCGATGTTGACCTGCGCATTGTAGGGCACGATCGCGATCGACACCCGGTGGTGCGGGTCATTGCCCATCACGGTGTCGACGAACTGATCCGCCGCGATCTTCAGATTGGCGATCTTTTGCCCCGACATCGAGCCTGACACGTCCAGCACCAGCACGATTTCCAGATTGCTGATTGCCTGTTCCGCCTCGCTGATGCCGCCGGCATCAAACTGGTCGATGCCCATCATGTGCAGGAAGATCGGATGGGTGTCAGCCACGCCGACGCTGTGCACGATCCGCTCATTCATCGCCGAGGTGACCTGAACCGATTTCAACTGCTCGGCCAGCCCCGCCTTGCGCATGTAATCCTGCACCACCGCCGTCGGGTCCAGCGCCTGATCCAGCGAGGCCGCCGCCAGCGTGGCGCGGTCCAGCGTGTTCTGCAGCCGGGTGCGGGTGTGTTCGAACCGCATCAGATCGACGGCCAGCCCGCCCATCATCAGCATCAGGATCAGAAACATCAGCGCGAAGATGATCAGGGCCCCGTCGTCGTCGCGCTGAAACGTGCGGGCGCAATGACGGACGCGGCCAAGACCCCGGGCGATTGACTCAAGCATGGCATCCCATCCCAAAACCAAGGCGAGCCTGAAATCCGGCCCGATCCATGACGCCCCACCGCCATCCATTTGTCCAAAAGTTGTGAAGAAATAAAGGCAAATGTGTCATGGCTACACCTTTCGGGTAGGGTGCTGAACAATGGCCAAATCCGGCGCGGGATTGTCACGCGCAGCGCAACACCCAATTGGGACAAGGTCGGCGCAGACCGCCACAGCACCGTCAGAATTGCCTTTTTCCGAATCACTTCGAAGGCATTTTCAAGCCAAACCCGCGATTTTGACCGAAGCATTGGTGACCAAAGTGTTTATCCTACCCAAACGGATCGCAGCGGGACCGTGCCCCGCGACCCGCGATCCCTTGGGGAGGACGTCATGACATCCAATCAAGAACCCAGCTTTCGGGATTCGGTCGACCTGATGTTCCGCCGCGCGGCCAAGTTCATGGACCTTGGGCCGGGGCTGGAAGAAAAGATCCGCGTCTGCAATTCGACCTACACCGTGCGTTTCGGCGTCCGCTTAAGGGGAGAGATCAAGACCTTCACCGGCTACCGCTCGGTCCATTCCGAACACATGGAGCCGGTCAAAGGCGGCATCCGCTATGCCCTGTCCGTCAGTCAGGACGAGGTCGAGGCGCTGGCAGCCTTGATGACCTACAAATGCGCCCTGGCCGAAACGCCATTTGGCGGCTCCAAGGGTGGCCTTTGCATTGACCCGCGCGAATGGGATGAACATGAACTGGAACAGATCACCCGCCGATTTGCCTATGAACTGATCAAGCGCGACCTGATCAACCCGGCCCAGAACGTCCCCGCCCCCGACATGGGGACAGGGGAGCGCGAGATGGCCTGGATCGCGGATCAGTACATGCGGATGAACACCACAGACATCAACGGCCGTGCCTGTGTCACCGGCAAGCCGATCAACGCGGGCGGGATTCAGGGCCGGGTCGAGGCAACCGGGCGCGGCGTGCAATATGCCCTGCGGGAATTCTTCCGCCACCCCGAGGATGCGGCGAAAGCCGGCCTCTCCGGCGGTCTCGATGGCAAGCGGATTGTGGTGCAGGGCTTGGGCAACGTCGGCTATCACGCCGCCAAGTTCCTGTCCGAAGAAGATGGCGCCAAGATCATCGCGGTGGCCGAACGCGATGGGGCGGTGGTCAATGAGGCGGGCCTTGACATCGAGGCGCTGCGCCAGTGGATGGCCGCCAACAAGGGCGGCGTGAAGGGTTTTCCCGGTGCCACCTTCACCGAGCAATCCTCTGCCGCGCTGGAACTGCCCTGCGACATCCTGATCCCGGCCGCGTTGGAAGGTGTCATCAACCTCACCAACGCCGATCGCATCAAAGCCCCCCTGATCCTCGAAGCCGCCAACGGCCCGATCACCTTCGGCGCGGACGAGGTGCTGCGCGCCAGGGGCACGGTGATCATCCCCGACCTTTACGCCAATGCCGGCGGCGTGACGGTCAGCTATTTCGAATGGGTCAAGAACCTGTCGCACATCCGCTTTGGCCGCATGCAGCGCCGCGCCGAAGAGGCCCGCTCGCGCCTTCTGGTCGAAGAGCTGGAAAAACTTTCTGCCGAACAGAACCTTGGCTGGACCCTTGGCCCCGGGTTCAAAGAGAAGTTCCTGCAAGGTTCTGATGAACTGGCGCTGGTCCGCTCGGGCCTCGATGACACGATGCGTACCGCTTATCAGGCGATGCGCGAGGTCTGGCATGGCAGGGCAGGGGTCGAAGACCTGCGCGTCGCAGCCTACATCGTCTCGATCAGCCGGGTCGCCGCCACCTACAAATCCAAAGGCCTGTAACCCCTTCCGGGGATCATGCGCGGATCGCCCCTTGGGCCCAACCCAACCCGTGCGCCCGGTGATGTGCTTCTTGCCAAATACGCCTGCCGACCCCCGGGGCTGACGGCAGGCATCAAGCGCCCGCAGGATGGGCAATCTGCCCATGTTCCGGGCCGCCCGTCCCCCGCACCCCTTGCCTGCGACACCTTTTGTCGCGGGCAGGCCAGTTGTTTGCCGCCACCTGTTGAATAACCCTGTAAAACCCGCAACACTCGGGGCAAGTCAACAGGAGTCCGCGATGCGCTATTCGGGCTGGAACGTCATCAAAGAGGGGCTCTTTGGCAACAAGGGCTGGGGCAAGGCGTGGCGCGATCCCGCCCCCAAGGCCGAGTATGACGCCATCATCATCGGGGGGGGCGGACACGGGCTGGCCACCGCCTATTACCTTGCCAAAAACCACGGATTGACCAACATCGCCGTGCTGGAAAAGGGCTACCTCGGGTCCGGCAACATCGGCCGCAACACCACCATCGTACGCGCCAACTACTTCCTGCCCGGCAATTCCGAGTTCTACTCCCACTCTCTGAAGCTGTGGGAGAAGCTGGAGGGCGAGCTCAACTACAACGTCATGCATTCGCAGCGTGGTCACATCATCCTGTTCCACTCCGACGGCCAGCGTGATGCGGCGGTGCGGCGGGGCAATGCCATCGTCAATCAGGGCGATGACGCCGAACTGCTGTCCGTCCCGCAACTGAAAGAGATGCTCCCCTACCTCGACTACAGTCAGACCCGTTTCCCGATCTACGGCGGCCTGATCCAGCGCCGCGCCGGGACCGCCCGCCATGACGCAGTGGCCTGGGGCTATGCCCGCGCCGCCGACCAACTGGGCGTCGATCTGATCCAGAACTGCGAAGTCACGGGCATCGACATGGCAAACGGCAAAGTCACCGGTGTCCAAACCACCCGAGGACCGATCCGCGCCAAGAAGGTCGGCATGGTTGTCGCCGGGCGCTCCTCTCAGGTTGCCGCCATGGCGGGCATGCGTCTGCCCATCGAATCCCACGTGCTGCAGGCCTTCGTGACCGAGGGGCTGAAGCCCGTCATCGACAACGTCGTCAGCTACGGGATGGGCCACTTCTACATCAGCCAGTCCGACAAGGGCGGTCTAGTCTTCGGTGGCGACATCGACATGTACGCAAGCTACGCCTCTCGCGGCAACCTGCCGATGGTCGAACACGTGATGGAAGCCGGCATGACCCTGATGCCGATGCTGGCCCGCGCCCGCGTGCTGCGGTCCTGGGGTGGCATCATGGACATGACGCCTGACGGGTCCCCCATCATCGACAAGACCCATATCGACGGCCTTTTCGTCGACGCCGGCTGGAACTACGGCGGCTTCAAGGCCGCCCCGGCCTCGGGCTGGTGCATGGCCCATTTGATGGCCACCGGCCAAAGCCATGACGTTGCCCGCCGCTTCCGCCTTGACCGTTTCCGCACCGGACACGTCATGGACGAAGAAGGCACCGGCAGCCAACACAACTTGCATTGAGGCCCAACCATGCGCCTGACCTGTCCCCTCTGTGGCACCCGCGACCGGCGAGAGTTCTATTACTCCGGGTCCGACGACTACCTGAACCGCCCTGCCGCCGATGCGCCCATCGAGGCGTGGGATGACATGCTGCACCTGCGGACCAATCCCGCCGGGGTGACCAAGGACCTGTGGTACCACGAAACCGGCTGCGGTTCCTGGCTGGTGGTGACACGCAACACCGTGACCCATGCGGTGCTTGCCACCGAACTGGTCGCAGCCCGGAAAGGTGCCAAATGAGGATCGCAGGCAAAGGTCTGATCGACCGCACCGAACCCGTCACCTTCACCTTCGACGGCACCCGCTATCATGGCTTCAAAGGCGATACGCTGGCCTCGGCCCTGATGGCCAATGATGTCAAACTGGTGGGGCGCAGCTTCAAATACCACCGCCCGCGCGGCATCCTGACCGCAGGCCCCGAAGAGCCCAACGCCATGGTAGAGGTGCTCGACAACGGCAGCCAGACGCCCAACACCCGCGCCACTGTGCAGGAAATCTACGAGGGGCTGACCGCCCAAAGCCAGAACCGCTGGCCCTCGCTGCGCCATGACGTGATGGCGGTGAATGACCTTGCATCGCCATTCCTCGGCGCAGGCTTCTATTACAAGACCTTCATGTGGCCGCGCGCCTTTTGGGAAGGCCTGTACGAACCGATCATCCGCCGCGCCGCGGGCTTGGGAAAGCTGAAGCCGCAGCACGAAACCGCGTCTTACGAAAAAGCCTTCGCCTTCTGCGACCTTCTGGTGATCGGCTCCGGTCCCGCCGGCCTGATGGCCGCCCTGACCGCCGCCCGCAACGGGGCCGACGTGATCCTGGCCGAGCAGGACAGCCTGATGGGCGGTCGCCTGCTGTCCGATGACAGCGTGCTGAGTGGCGCGTGGTTGACGGAGACCCTTGCCGAGCTGAAGTCCCTACCCAACGTCCGCCTGATGGCCCGCACCACCGTTGTGGGCGCCTATGACCAAGGCACATATGGCGCGCTGGAGCGGGTCGGCCTGCACCTGCCCAACACACCCAATCTGCCGCGCGAATGCTTCTGGCGCATCGCGGCGGGCCAAGCCATCATGGCCACCGGCGCGCTCGAACGCCCGATCGCCTTCACCAACAACGACCGCCCCGGCATCATGCTGGCCTCAGGCGCACAGACCTACCTGAACCGCTTTGGCGTCACACCCGGCGACAAGGTCACGCTCTACGCCACCAACGACAACGCCCGCACCGTCGCCCGCCAGTTGATCGCCGCCGGCGTCAAGGTCGTGGCCATCCTCGACAGCCGCCCGGACGCCTCCCATGTCGAGGATTGCCCGGTCTACCTTAACGCTTCGATCACCGACACCGCCGGCCGCCATGGCCTGACGCAGATCTCTGGCCACCATCAGGGCGGCGATTTTCAGATCGACACCGATTGCCTCTTGATGTCCGGTGGCTGGAACCCGCTGGTCAACATCGCCTGCCATCAGAACGCGCGCCCGTCCTGGCGCGAGGATATCGCAGCCTTCGTCCCGCATCCCGGCATGGTGCCGGGCTTGGCGGCGGCGGGTGCGGCGAATGGCGCCTTCTCCACCCACGCCGCCCTGGCGGAGGGGCACGACACTGCACTTGCCGCGCTGACGGCGATGGGAAAACCTGCGGCCTCGCAAGACCTGCCGCAGGCCGAAGACGCGCCCTACACGCTGCAAGCTCTCTGGCACGTTCCCGGCAAGGGCCGCGCCTGGCTGGATTTCGCCAATGACGTCACCGTCAAGGATGTGAAGCTGGCCGCACAGGAGGGCTACACCTCGGTCGAGCATATGAAGCGCTACACCACCCAAGGCATGGCGCCCGACCAAGGCAAGAATTCCAACGTCGGCGCCCTTGCCGTGCTGGCGGATGCCACCGGTCGCGGCATCGCCGAAACCGGCACCACCACCTTCCGCCCGCCCTTCACCCCCGTCTCCATCGGCGCGCTCGGCGCAGGCGGGCAGGGCGCAGGCTTCGCCCCGCAGCGTTACATGACCTCCGACCAAGCCTCGCGCGACCGCAACGCGCCGATGGTCGAGGCAGGCCTGTGGTACCGCCCCAGCTACTTCCCCAAACCGAACGAGACCACCTGGCGCCAATCCTGCGACCGCGAGGTGCTGATGGTCCGCTCTGCCGTTGGCGTGGCAGATGTCTCGACGCTGGGCAAGATTGACATTCAAGGCAAGGACGCCGCCCGCTTCCTCGATTTCGTCTACACCAACACCTTCTCGACCCTCGCCGTGGGCAAGGTGCGCTATGGCCTGATGCTGCGCGAGGATGGCTTCGTCATGGACGACGGCACCACGGCGCGGCTTGGGGAAAACCACTACCTCATGACCACCACCACCGCGGCTGCAGGGCAGGTGATGCGCCACCTCGACTTCATCCACCAAGCCTACTGCCCCGACTTCCAGGTCCGCTTCATCTCGGTCACCGAAAGCTGGGCACAGTTCGCCGTGGCAGGCCCCTTGTCGAAGATGCTGCTGAACTCGCTCCTCGACACGCGGCTGGAGGATTTTCCCTTCATGTCCTGCGGCACCGTCTCGGTTGAAGGGGTTGCAGCCCGTCTCTTCCGCATCTCCTTCTCGGGCGAGGAGGGATATGAAATCGCCGTCCCCACCGCCTATGGCGAGGCGCTGTTCCGTGACCTCTTGGCCAAGGCCGAAACCCTCGGCGGCGGCCCCTACGGGATGGAAGCGCTCAATGTCATGCGGATCGAAAAGGGTCTGATCACCCATGCCGAAATCCATGGCCGCGTGACCGCCTTCGACATCGGCATGATGAAGATGGTGTCAGCCAAAAAAGACTGCATCGGCAAGGCCGCCAGCCTCCGCCCCGGCCTGAACGGGCCAGAGCGCGAACAGCTCGTCGGCCTGCGCTGCGAGGCCGCCATCGGTGCGGGCGCCCACCTTTTCACCCCCGGCGACAAGGTTGAGCGGGTGAACGACCAGGGCTATGTCACCTCGGTCTGCTGGTCGCCGACCTTGGGAACCAATCTGGCGCTGGCCTTCCTGAAGGACGGCCGCGCCCGCCATGGCCAGCGCATCCGCCTTGTGGACCACATGCGCAAGACGGATGTCATCTGCGAGGTGACCGACCCGGTCTTCCTCGACCCGGAAGGAGCGAAACTCCGTGCCTAACCTCATCGCCAAATCCGCCATTGCAGGCCATACCCCCGTCACCCGCGCCGCCACCACGCTGTCCGAGGCGCACGTCGGCCCGATCACCTCGATCGCGGTCTTCCCCGGCGCCTTGGCTGAGGTCACCACCCGCCTTGGCGCCTTTCCCGCCCCGAACACCATGGCTGGCAACCTGATCTGGACCGGCCCCGAACAGGCCTTCCTGCTCGGCACCGCAGCCCCTGACCTCTCGGGTCTGGCCGCTGTGACCGACCAGACTGGCGGTTGGGCCGCGCTGTGCCTGAAAGGTCCCCAAGCCGCCAACGCCCTGATGCGCCTGATCCCGCTTGACCTGCGCGAGGGGCATTTCCCGCCCGGCACATCCGCCCGCACCCCCCTGGGTCACATGCAATCGGTCCTGATCCGCGACTCCGACGGCTTCCTGATCCTCGTCTTCCGCTCCATGGCCCGCACCGCCTGGCACGAGATCGACACAGCGCTCCACGCTCTGGAGGCCCGCGCCACCGCCGGCGTCTAACGCCCGTCCCGCTTTCATCTGTTCCCAAATATCCCACCGGAAGGGTCCGGGGAGGGTGTGAAACCCTCCCCGGGCAGGGGGGTTCGGGCGGGGCTGCAGCCCCCCCGACACCGGGTCCGCCGAGCGTGCTGGACAGATGGGCCGCAAGACCACATATACAAGCCATGGCCCTCCCACCCGGATTCCTTGACGAACTGCGCACCAGGCTGACCCTGTCTCAGGTCGTCGGCCGAAAAGTCACTTGGGATGCGCGCAAGTCCAACATGGCCAAGGGCGACTTCTGGGCGCCGTGCCCGTTCCATCAGGAAAAGTCGCCGTCCTTCCATGTCGATGACCGCAAGGGGTTCTACTACTGCTTCGGCTGCCACGCCAAAGGCGACGCCCTGACCTTCGTCAAGGAAACCGAAAACCTGTCGTTCATCGAAGCCGTCGAACTTCTGGCCCGCGAAGCCGGCATGGTGATGCCCGCCCGCGACCCCGGCGAGGCGCAGCGGACGGAAACCCGCACCCATCTGGTTGACGTGATGGAGGAAGCGGTCAAATGGTTTCGCCTGCAACTGAAGACCTCCGCCGCGTCCGAGGCCCGCGCCTATCTCGCCAAACGCGGGCTTTCTCCTGAGGCGCAAGACCGCTGGCACATCGGCTTCGCGCCAGATCAGCGCCAAGGCCTGTTTACCGCCCTGACGCAAAAGGGCATCGCCCCGCAATTGATCATCGACGCCGGTCTTGCGATCAAGCCCGACGGCACGGAAGGTGGGCGCGAAGGCCCACCCTACGACCGCTTCCGGGGCCGCATCATCTTCCCGATCCGCGATGGACGGGGCAGGGCGATCTCATTGGGCGGCCGCGCGATGGACCCGGCCGCTCGCGCCAAATACCTCAACGGCCCGGAAACCCCGCTGTTTGACAAGGGCCGCAACCTCTACAACCTCGGCCCGGCGCGTGAGGCCGCAGGCAAAGGCCTGCCCCTCATCGTCGCCGAAGGCTACATGGACGTCATCGCCCTGTCCGAGGCCGGCTTCAAAGCCGCCGTCGCCCCCTTGGGCACGGCGATCACCGAGGACCAGCTGCGCCTGATGTGGCGCGTTGCCGACGAACCCCTGATCTCGCTGGACGGCGACAGCGCCGGGATCCGCGCCGCCCTGCGCCTGGTGGACCTTGCCCTGCCCATGCTGGAAGCCGGCAAGGGCTTGCGCTTTGCGATCCTGCCGGGGGGCCAGGACCCCGACGAACTGATCAAGGCGCAAGGCGCCCCCGGCATGCAGAAGGTGTTGGACACGGCGCAACCCATGGTCCAACTGCTCTGGCAACGGGAAACCGAGGGCAAGGTCTTTGACAGCCCCGAACGCAAGGCCGCCCTCGACAAGACCCTGCGCGCCCTGATCAACCGCATCGCCGACCCCTCGATCCGCAGCCACTACACCGAGGAAATCCGCCGCCTGCGCGCTGACCTCTTCGGCCCCGCCGTCAAACCGTTCCGTCCCTGGACGCCGCGCGCCAAGGGCCAGAAGCCCGACACCAACCCGCAGCCCCTGTCGTCGACCCGGGCCTCGGCGCTGGTGCGGGGCGACGAAAACATGGAAGAAGAACTGCGCGAAGCGATGATCCTTGCCACCCTGATCACCCACCCTTCACTGATCCATCGCTTTGAATCCGATCTTGACCGCCTTGACCTGATCACCGACGACCATCGCCACCTGCGCCAGATCCTGCTGTCAAACCCCGAGGCCGCGCTGCCCCGCGTCCTGCAAGGCCATCCCGCCCTTGACGCGCTGATGGCGCGTCCCCATGTGCAGATTGCTCCACCCGTTCGCAACAAACAGGATGCAGACCTCGCCATGCTCTGCCTTGCTGAGGAATTTGCCAAACTGGATGCCTTGCGCGGTGCCCGCCGCGAAGTGGCCGATGCGATGGAAGACCTGACCGGCATCGCGGACGAGGGCCTGACCTGGCGTCTGGCGCAAGCCGCCAGTGCCCGCCACCGCGCCGATCACCCCAACCGCAACGACACCGCCGACCTTGGCGAAGACCGCAACGCCCTGTCAAACCATCTGCAAGCCTTGATTGATTCGAAAGTCTGGGAAAAGAAACCGCGCTGACACCCTGCAACTCGCCGCCGATTCGGAGTATTCATCCGAACCTGCGACCGATTCGCTATGATTCGCACAACCGATTCGCATCCATGACCGGAGCCCCCATGGCCATCAAAGACACTGACGAAGCCAAGCCCGAAGGTGAAGATCCGGATGTCTCGCTCGACATGAGCCAGGCGGCGGTCAAGAAGATGATCGCGGACGCCAAAGAACGCGGCTACCTCACCTACGACCAGCTGAACTCCGTCATGCCGCCCGAGCAGGTCTCGTCCGAGCAGATCGAGGATGTGATGTCGATGCTGTCCGAAATGGGCATCAACATCATCGAAAACGAAGAGGCCGAAGAAGGCGAGGTCGAAGGCGGCGAGTTGGTGGAAACCTCCTCATCGTCGCGCGACGTCGCAGTTGTCTCAACCACGACCGAAGCGCTGGACCGCACCGATGACCCGGTCCGCATGTACCTGCGCGAAATGGGTTCGGTCGAACTGCTAAGCCGCGAAGGCGAAATCGCCATCGCCAAGCGGATCGAAGCCGGCCGCAACACGATGATCGCCGGGCTGTGCGAAAGCCCGCTGACCTTCCAGGCCATCATCATCTGGCGCGACGAACTTCTGTCCGAAGAAATTCTGCTGCGTGACGTGATTGACCTTGAAGCCACCTTCGGCCGCAGCCTTGACGGCGAAGACGGCATCGTGGGCGCCGATATCGAAGGCCTCGACATCGGCGGCGCACCCGCCGCCCCGCGCCGCGCCGCGGGCGGAGAGCCCGAGCTTGACGCCGACGGCAACCCCCTGCTGGGCGTGGTCGAAGACGACGAGGACGATGAAGACGGGGCTGCCATGTCGCTGGCCGCGATGGAAGCCGCGTTGAAGCCGAAGGTTCTGGAAACCCTCGACCTGATCGCGCGCGACTACGGCAAGCTGGCCGAGATGCAGAACCTGCGGATGGACGCAGCGCTCAGCGTCAAGGACCGCTTCACCGCCGTGGACGAAGCCGCCTACCAGAAGCTGCGCTCGGAAATCGTTGTGCTGGTCAACGAACTGCACCTGCACAACAACCGGATCGAAGCGCTGATCGACCAGCTGTACGGCATCAACCGCAAGATCATGTCGATCAACTCCGGCATGGTGAAGCTGGCCGACGCTGCCCGCATCAACCGCCGCGAATTCATTGACGAATACCAAGGCTATGAACTCGACCCGACCTGGGTGGACCGCATGGCCGCCAAAGCCGGTCGCGGCTGGCAAGTGCTGATCGAGAAGTCCCGCAAAGCCATCGACGACCTGCGCGCCGACATGGCCGAGGTCGGCAAGTATGTCGGCGTCGACATCTCCGAATTCCGCCGCATCGTGAACCAAGTGCAAAAGGGTGAGAAAGAAGCCCGCCAAGCGAAAAAGGAAATGGTCGAAGCCAACCTGCGCCTCGTCATCTCGATCGCCAAGAAATACACCAACCGCGGCTTGCAATTCCTTGACCTCATCCAGGAAGGCAACATCGGCCTGATGAAGGCCGTCGACAAATTCGAATACCGCCGCGGCTATAAATTCTCGACTTACGCCACCTGGTGGATCCGCCAAGCCATCACCCGCTCCATCGCCGATCAGGCCCGCACCATCCGTATTCCAGTCCACATGATCGAGACGATCAACAAGCTGGTCCGCACCGGTCGCCAAATGCTGCACGAAATCGGCCGCGAACCGACACCGGAAGAACTGGCCGAAAAGCTGCAAATGCCGCTGGAAAAGGTCCGCAAGGTGATGAAAATCGCCAAGGAACCAATCAGCCTTGAAACGCCCATCGGTGACGAGGAAGACAGCCAACTCGGCGACTTCATCGAAGACAAGAACGCGATCCTGCCGCTGGATTCCGCCATTCAGGAAAACCTGAAGGAAACCACGACCCGCGTTCTGGCCAGCCTCACCCCCCGCGAAGAACGCGTCCTGCGCATGCGCTTCGGCATCGGCATGAACACCGACCACACGCTGGAAGAAGTCGGTCAACAGTTCTCGGTCACCCGCGAACGCATCCGTCAGATCGAGGCGAAGGCCCTGCGCAAGCTCAAGCACCCAAGCCGGTCACGCAAGCTGCGGAGTTTTCTGGATCAGTAATGGCCAGCAATCGCGAAATCGCACAGTCCATCATCGAATGCTATGTCCGGTGCCGGCAAATGAGCGAAGTCGTTTTCTTGTCTTATGGCCAAATGTCTGACCTCATCGGTCGCCCCCGACAAAACCGTCTGTCGGGGGCGCCTTTGGGTTTGGTTCGTGATCTATGTCGCGACAGGGGCATTCCAGACATCGCCACGGTGGTCGTCGGGGTGGAAAGTCTCAAAGACGGCCCAGTGAAACCGGCTGAGGCTGCACGTGCCAAACATGGGGGTTGGCCGGGATTGAGGCGGCAGGAACAAGCTCGCGCGTTGTCCTTCGATTGGGCAACCTGACGATCATAGTCGGCAACACTCAAGACGCGCAGGCCTGATTGTACCGCCCCTTCGCCCGCACGGTGACATCTCGCAGCCTACAACCCGGAGCCCCGAAATGAACCTCCTTTCCCGCCTCTTCGGCAAATCCCCCGCCGCCGCCCTTCCAGACCCCATCCTGCACAAGTCTTGCCGCATCTTCCCGCAGCCCCTCCGCGAGGGGGGCAGCTTTCGGGTTGCGGCGCGGATCGAGAAGGATTTCGGTGACACCGTCAAAACCCATCTTCTGCAGCGCGCCGACACCTGCACCTCGTTGGAGGAGGCCACCGCCATCTCCATCGCAAAGGCAACGCAGGCCATCGACCAGTTGGGCGACACGCTCTTCGCCTGAGGGCCATGGACGCCGCGCCCCGCTTGGCCTAAGGCCAACCCAGCCCTTCCGCTCCGGAGCCACCCGATGTCCGATCCCAAAGCCGTAACCCCCCTGACCCTTGAACGCGCCGAGGCCACCCTCCGCATCGTGGCCGAGGCGGTGATCGCCGGCGAGGCGGCTTTGACCTATTCCGACCTTGCCCGTCGTCTGGGCATGTCGAAGGTCAACGGTCAGGGCCTCAACTCCTATCTGATCGCGGCCGCGGCACTCTGCGCCGAACGGGGCCTGCCCAACGTGGGCACGTTCATCGTCTCGCATGCCAGCCTGCAGGCGGGGCAGCCCTTGCCCGCCGAAGGCTCCTTCTCGGACATTTTCTACGTCAAGACCGGTCTTGCGCGCGAAGACGTGCCCGCCGAACAGGACCGCGTCCGCAGCTTTGATTGGCAAGGCATGCTCGCCCCGAAGCAAGACTGAAGCGCCCCAAGTCCCGGCGTGCGCCGCTTGCACGCCGGTCCATGCCCCCGCCCCGGGGCCCAAGGGGCAGCCAAGCCCAGTAACGGGGGCAGGGCCTGAGTCCGCGCCGCCACACCTTGGCCCCCATATCTAGCAGCTTGGCGATCTTTGTGGCCGAACCCTGCCCATCTCCTCTATGGTTAGGCGCAATAAGGGGGACAACCCCCAGACGTCCGAGGCAGGTTCCAACACATCAAAGGTGCACATCCATGCGCTGCCCATTCTGCGGCAATATCGACACGCAAGTGAAAGACTCCCGTCCGGCCGAGGATCACGTCTCGATCCGCCGCCGCCGGTTCTGTCAGGCCTGCGGCGGCCGTTTCACCACCTATGAACGCGTCCAGCTGCGCGACCTCGTGGTGATCAAATCCTCCGGCAAGCGCGAGGATTTCGACCGCTCCAAGCTCGAACGCTCCATCCGCATCGCCATGCAGAAACGCCCGATCGAGCCCGAACGCATCGACCAGATGATCTCCGGCATCGTGCGGCGGCTGGAAAGCCTGGGCGACACCGACATCCCCTCGAAAACCATCGGCGAGATCGTCATGGAAAGCCTCGCCCGGATCGACACCGTGGGCTATGTCCGCTTCGCCAGCGTCTACAAGAACTTCCAGGCGGCGGATGATTTCGACAGGTTTGTCAGTGAGTTGCGACCGACGACAGGTGGCGAGGAATAAGCCAAAGGCCCCATATGGGGCCTTTGCCATATCCAAGCCGCTGCCACAGAAATCCGGCTGCTTCATGCGGACCGGATCGGCGGCCTTCATGAGCAGGGCACCAGATGACGGTCAAGCGGATGGACAACGTGGGTATCGTCGTTGCGGACCTGTCCGCCGCGATAGATTTCTTCCTCGACCTCGGTCTAAAGCTTGAAGGCCGCGCCATGATCGAAGGCGAATGGGCGGGTCGTGTCACTGGCCTTTCGGATCAGCAGGTCGAAATTGCCATGATGCGCACGCCAGACGGTCACAGCCGCATCGAACTGTCGCGTTTTCTTGCGCCAAAGGTCATTGAAGATCATCGGACGGCTCCGGTGAATGGCCTTGGCTACTTGCGGGTCATGTTCACGGTAGAAGATATTGACGTCACACTCGCAAAACTCTTCCAGCGCGGTGCCCAACTGGTGGGCGAGGTCGTGCGCTATCAGGACATCTACCGTCTCTGCTACATCCGCGGGCCAGAGGGGATTCTGATCGGACTGGCGCAGGAACTGAAGTAAGGCCCCCTTGCCCCGCCTCCCGTCCTCCGCCATCCTCCCATCCAAACAGGGGGACACCATGCACATTCTCATCCTCGGCGCGGCAGGCATGATCGGCCGCAAACTCGCGGCTTCTCTCGCCCCTGACCACACCCTCACCCTCGCCGACGTCGTCCCGCCCCCTGCCTTTCCCGGCGCCACGACCCTCACGCTGGACCTGACCGCCGCAGCCGCCCAGACCCTGATTGCGGGCCGCCCGGATGCCATCATCCACCTCGCCGCGATCGTCTCGGGTGAGGCTGAGGCGGATTTTGACAAGGGCTATGCCACCAACCTCGACAGCACCCGCGCGCTGCTGGAGGCGATCCGCCTGACACCGGGTTACAAACCCAAATTCATCTTCGCCTCCTCCATCGCCGTCTTCGGCGCCCCTTTCCCGGCGAAAATCCCCGACGATTTCTTCCTGACCCCCCGCACCTCCTACGGCACCCAGAAAGCCATCACCGAGCTTCTGATCTCCGACTATTCCCGCCGCGGCTTCATCGACGGCATGTCGATCCGTCTGCCCACGATCTGCGTCCGCCCCGGAACCCCGAACAAAGCCGCCTCGGGCTTCTTCTCCAACATCATCCGCGAACCGCTGGTCGGCAAACCCGCCATCCTGCCCGTGGCCGACACCACCCGCCACTGGTTCGCCAGCCCCGCCTCGGCGGTGGGCTTCTTCCGCCACGCCCTGACGCTTGACACGGCCAAACTGGGCGACCGCCGCGCCCTTTCGATGCCCGGCCTATCGGCCACCGTGGCCGAGGAAATCGAGGCCCTGCGCCGTGTCGCAGGCCAGAAGGGCGTTGACCTGATCACGCACCAACCCGATGAAACCATAGCTAAAATTGTCGCCACCTGGCCGTCGGATTTCGACACGAGCCGCGCCAACGCCTTGGGCTTCAAGGCCGAGACCACTTTCGACCAGATCATCGCCGCCCATCTGGCCGAAGCCTGATGCGGCCCAAGACCCCCACAGCGCTCGTCACCGGCGGCAATCGCGGCATCGGCTATGCCATCGCCAAGGGCCTGATCGCCCAAGGCATCAGCGTCACCATCGGCGCGCGCAGCGAGTCCGAAGGCCGCACCGCCGCCCAGGCCCTCAACTGCCGGATGGCCCATATCGACCTTCTCGACCCCGACACTTATTTCGACGCCTTCACCAAGTCGGGCGGCTGGGACATTCTGGTCAACAATGCGGGCATCCTGAACGACGTCTCGCTCCTCGACAAAGGCTCCGACTTCGCCACGGCGATGGAGGTGATGGTGTCGGCCCCCCTTGACCTGATCCGGCTGAACACACCCCATTGGCGCAACACCGGCTGGGGCCGCATCGTCAACCTGTCCTCGGGTCTGGGCAGCCACGCCAGCGGCCTGAACGGTCCCGGTGCCTATTCGGTGGCCAAGGCCGCGCTCAACGCCCTGACCCGGGTGCTGCCGCGCGACCTGCCACCCGGTGTCAAGGTCAACGCCTGCGACCCGGGCTGGGTCGCCACGCGCATGGGCGGCCCTTCCGCCCCCCTCGTCGTGGAACAGGGCGCCGACACCCCGATCTGGCTGGCGCTTCTGCCCGACGACGGCCCGACCGGCGGCTTTTTCCGCAAGCGCCAGCCTGCCGCCTGGTAGGCGCCGCGCTCTGCGGACCCAGCCGGGGAGGTTTCACACCTCCCCGGACCCCTCCGTGGGATATTTGGAGAAGGCGAGAGGAAACAGTCTCCCGCACCTCCATTTGCTCCTTTTGAAATACGCCCCGCGGAGCGTCCGGCCTGTCAGCTCTCGACCGGGATGGAATAGAGGATGAAATCGGATTTCGGTCGGTAGCTGTCATAGAGCCTGCGTCCGGCATAGTTGTACTCCTGCGTCAGCCAGCGCACGTTGCCGATGCCCCGCGACTTGGCAAAGCCGATCACATGGTCGATCAAGGCCCGCCCCACGCCGCCGCCCCGCACATCCGGGCGGACGTAGAGGTCCGAGAGGTAGACGACCTTGCCGCCCGACAGCGAGCGGTGGATCAACTGGTATTGGACCATCCCTGCCACCTTGCCGTCCAAGACTGCCACATCGGCCCAGAAGTCTTCGGCGCCGCCAAAGATCCAGTCCCAGACCGCCGCCTTTGCCTCGGCCGGGGCCGTGGTCTTGTAGAAGGCCGCATAGGCGTCAAACAGCTCTTCCCAGACCTCGCGGTCTTGAGGTGTCAATGGGCGGATTTCAACAGACATGGCATTCTCCCTTTTCTGCGACCCTCGCCGCGTCATGCGACGCCGTCAACCGCTTGCGGCCCATACCCCGCTTCGGGCATGGTCCCGGCGCAAGCAAAGGATATGCGCATGATTCCGGTCATTGGCTACAACGGGCAAAAGGTTGCGGTGCTGGGGCTTGGCCGCTCGGGACTTGCCACCGCCGCCGCTCTCATCGCCGGTGGCGCCGAGCCGCTGTTGTGGGACGACGCGCCAGAGGCCCGCGCCAAGGCGGAAGCCGCAGGCCACATCTGCACCGACCTCAACCGCGCTGCGGCGCTGGACGGCGTGGCCGCCCTGATCACGTCTCCCGGCATTCCGCATCTGTACCCGGCCGCCAACAAGATCATCGCCCGCGCGATGGAATTGGGCATCCCTGTCGACAATGACATTGGCCTGTTTTTCCGCTCCTACGCCACACAGGACTGGGATGGGTTCGAAACCGCCCCTCGCGTCGTCTGCGTCACCGGATCAAACGGCAAATCCACTACGACGGCGTTGATCCACCACATCCTCGAAGAGGCCGGACGCCCCACTCAGATGGGCGGCAACATCGGCCGCGGCGTCCTTGACCTCGACCCGGCGGTGGATGGAGAAGTCGTCGTCCTTGAACTCTCCTCCTACCAGACCGACCTTGCCCGCTGCCTGACCCCGGACATCGCCATCTTCACCAACCTCTCGCCCGACCATCTGGATCGCCACAACGGCATGGGCGGCTATTTCGCCGCCAAGCGTCGCCTGTTTGCCGAAGGCGGCCCTGACCGCGCCATCATCGGCGTCGACGAGGTGGAGGGCCGCTACCTTGCCAACCAGATGGCCGACGGCCCGAACGACGACCGGGTGATCCGCATCTCCTCGGGTCAGAGGCTCGACAATTTCGGCTGGACGGTGTTTGCCCGCAAAGGCTTCCTCTCCGAATGGCGGCGCGGCAAGCAGTCCGCCTCCATCGACCTGAGGGAAATCAAGGGCCTGCCCGGCGCCCACAATCACCAGAACGCCTGCTGCGCCTATGCCGCCTGCCGCACGCTGGGTCTGGCGCCCAAACAGATCGAGGCCGCGCTGCATTCCTTCGCAGGCCTGCCGCACCGCAGCCAACTGGTCGGTGAGCGGGCAGGGGTCCGCTTCATCAACGACAGCAAGGCCACCAACGTCGACAGCGCCGCCAAAGCCCTGCAAGCCTTCCCGAAAATCCGCTGGATCGCCGGAGGCTTGGGCAAAGAGGGCGGCATCAAGGGCCTGTTGCCGTTTGTCGGCTCGGTCCAGAAAGCCTACCTCATCGGCCACTCCGCCCGCGACTTCGCGCTCGAACTGGGCGACCTGCCGCATGAGATCTGCGAAACGATGGACCGCGCCCTGACCGCCGCCGCGTCTGAGGCCCAGCCCGGCGAGGTCGTCCTCCTCGCCCCCGCCGCCGCCTCTTTCGACCAATACCCCAACTTTGAAAAGCGCGGCGAAGACTTTACCGCTCGCGTCAAAGCCCTGCTGGAGGCCTGAACATGAACGGCAAATGCACCTGCGGCGCGGTCCACTACCGCCTGACCCAGAAA
Organism: Stagnihabitans sp.; assembly: GCF_964946895.1. Lineage (NCBI taxonomy): Bacteria > Pseudomonadati > Pseudomonadota > Alphaproteobacteria > Rhodobacterales > Paracoccaceae > Stagnihabitans > Stagnihabitans sp. Next base: position 24,062 of record NZ_CBBQHX010000005.1, read on the forward strand.
CCCCTCTTCACCCATTGCTGCCACTGCACCTGGTGCCAGCGCGAAACCGGAAGCGCCTTCGCGCTGAATGCCATGATCGAAACCGAATGCCTTGAGGTGACCGGAGCGGTCGAGGAGATCGTCACCCCCTCCAACTCTGGCAAGGGCCAGATCGTGGCCCGCTGTCCGGCCTGCAAGGTGGCGCTCTACAGCCATTACGCCGGGGCAGGGCGCCTGATCGCCTTCGTCCGCGCAGGCACCCTTCTCAACCCGGCCGAGTGTCCGCCCGATATCCACATCTTCACCTCCACCCAGCAGCCGTGGCTGACGCTTGACAACCGCGTGCCAGTCTTGCCGGGCTATTACGACCGCAAGGCCCACTGGCCGCAAGCCAGCCTTGACCGCCGCACGGCCCTGCTGGCCCGCGCGGCGCCCTGACCGCCGCCCGCACCGCAGGCCCCATTTTAATTTGCTCCTTGCCAAATACTCCCGCCGGAGGCGAACGCCGGCCAATGGCGTGGCATTTGCCGTACTTGCCTTGGGCGATCTGCCCATCTTCGGCCAGCCCGCCAATACCGTCTAGCCAGCCCCGCCAACATGGGCTAGTCTTGCGCGTGATCCGGGGCCAACCCGGACATATCGGCAGTCAGGCAAGCAGGCGGTCCCATGACAGAAATGGTTTACGGCTCAATGCCCTCGCGGGCGCGGGAGCCGGTTCTTCCGCGCTGGTGGCGCACCATCGACAAATGGACGCTGACCGCCATCCTGGCGCTCATGGGCATCGGATTGTTGCTGGGCCTCGCCGCCTCGGTTCCGCTCGCCTCGCGCAACGGCCTGCCGCCCTTCTACTACGTGCAGCGCGAATTTGCCTTCGGGGCCGTTGCGCTGGCCACGATGCTGGGCTTTTCCATGCTGTCGCCCGACGCCATCCGCCGCATCGGCGTGCTGGGCTTCGGCTTCGCCTTTGTGTCGCTGATCTGTCTGCCCTTCCTCGGCACCGACTTTGGCAAGGGCGCCATCCGCTGGTATTCGCTGGGATTCATCTCGTTCCAGCCGTCCGAGTTTCTCAAGCCCGGTTTCATGATCGTCTCCGCCTGGCTGATGGCCGCCTCGATGGAGCTGAACGGCCCGCCCGGCAAGCTGTTCTCCTTCGGCCTGCTGGTCGTGATCGTGGGATTTCTGGCCACCCAGCCTGACTTCGGCCAGACCATGCTTTGCGTCTTCGGCTGGGGCGTGATCTATTTCGTCGCCGGCGCGCGGATGACGCTGATCGCCGTGATCATGGGCCTCCTCGTCTTCGGCGGCAACTTCGCCTACCACCATTCCCAGCACTTTGCCCGCCGGATCGACGGCTACCTCAACGCCGATGTCGACCCGCGCAGCCAGATCGGTTACGCCACCAACGCCATTCAAGAGGGCGGCTTCTTTGGCGTCGGCGTCGGCAATGGCCAGGTCAAATGGACCCTGCCTGACGCCCACACCGACTTCATCATCGCCGTCGCAGCCGAGGAATACGGCCTGATCCTCGTCCTTGTCATCATCGGTCTCTATTGCGCCATCGTCATGCGCTCGCTGATCCGATTGCAGCGCGAGAGGGACCCCTTCGTCCGTCTCGCAGGCACCGGGCTGGCCTGCATCTTCGGTGTGCAAGCCATGATCAACATCGGCGTCGCCGTCCGCCTGCTGCCCGCCAAGGGCATGACTTTGCCCTTCGTTTCCTACGGCGGCTCCTCGGTCATTGCGGCCGGCATCACCGTCGGCATGCTTCTGGCCCTGACCCGCACACGTCCGCAGGGCGAAATCAGCGACCTCTTCAAGCGGGGCCGCTAAGGTGGCCCCCCGCACGGAACACCCGGCCCCGCTGCTGCTGATCGCGGCGGGCGGCACCGGCGGCCACATGTTCCCCGCCCAGGCCCTGGCCGAGGCGATGGTGGCCAAGGGCTGGCGTGTCCGCCTGTCCACCGATGCCCGCGGCGCCCGCTACGCCGGTGGCTTCCCCGAGGCGGTTCAGCGCGTCGTGCTCTCGTCCGCCACCTTTGCCCGGGGCGGCATCCTGTCCCGCCTGTTCGTCCCGATCCGCGTTAGCGCGGGCATCATCTCGGCCCTCTGGCAGTTTTCCCGCGACCGGCCCGCTGTCGTGGTGGGCTTTGGCGGTTACCCGACGATCCCGGCCCTCACCGCCGCCTGGCTCTTGAAACTGCCGCGGATGATCCATGAACAAAACGGCGTCCTTGGTCGGGTCAACCAGATCTTCGCGCGCCGCGTCGACAAGGTCGCCTGCGGCACCTGGCCCACCCAACTGCCCGAGGGCGTCACCGGCGACCCGGTTGGCAACCCGGTGCGCCAGGCCGTCCTCGACCGCGCCGGCGCACCCTATATCCCGCCGGGGGATTACCCGATGAGCCTTGTGGTCATCGGCGGCTCGCAAGGCGCTCGCGTCCTGTCCGATGTCGTGCCCGCCGCCCTCGCGGCCCTGCCTGAAACGCTCAAGTCCCTCCTGCGCATCGCCCATCAGGCCCGGGCCGAAGATCATGACCGCGTCGTGGCCTCCTACGCCGCAGGCGCACTTGAGGCCGAGGTTCAGCCCTTCTTCACCGACATCCCACGTCGCCTGTCCGAGGCGCAGCTGGTGATCTCGCGCTCGGGTGCCTCCTCGATCGCCGACATCTCGGTGATTGGCCGCCCCTCGATCCTGATCCCCTATGCCTTGGCCACCGGCGACCACCAGACCGCCAACGCCCGTGGTCTGACCGAAGCGCAGGCCGCCATCACGGTGCAGGAAGCCACCCTTGACACCGCCCGCCTGACCGCCGACATCGCCGCCATCCTGCAGGCCCCCGAAAAGGCCGAACACATGGCCGCCGCCGCCTTGGCCCAAGGTCGCCCGGACGCCACCATCCGCCTCGCCTCTCTGGTCGAAGCCCTAGCCGGAGTTCCAAAATGAACGCTGCCACCAAACTGCCGATGGAACTCGGCCCCATCCATTTCATAGGCATCGGCGGCATCGGCATGTCCGGCATCGCCGAGGTGCTGATCACCTTGGGCTACCGCGTCCAAGGCTCCGACGCCCGCGCCTCCAAGATCACCGACCGCCTTGTAACCCTTGGCGCCACCTTTTTCGAGGGTCAGGCCGCCACCAACATCGGCGATGCCGCCGTGGTCGTGATCTCCTCGGCCATCAAAAAGGGCAACCCGGAACTGGAAGAAGCCCGCCGCCGCAAGCTGCCCGTCGTCCGCCGGGCAGAGATGCTGGCCGAACTGATGCGCCTCAAATCCAACATCGCGATTGCAGGCACCCACGGCAAGACCACCACCACCACGATGGTCGCCACGCTTCTGGACAAGGGCGGCTTTGACCCCACCGTCATCAACGGCGGCGTCATCCACGCCTACGGCTCCAACGCCCGCGCCGGGGCAGGGGAGTGGATGGTGGTGGAAGCCGACGAATCCGACGGCTCGTTCAACAAACTCCCCGCCACCATCGCCATCGTCACCAACATCGACCCCGAACACATGGAGCATTGGCACACCTTCGACGCCCTGCGCAAAGGCTTCCTCGATTTCGTGTCCAACATCCCTTTCTATGGTCTGGCCGTCTGCTGCACCGATCACCCCGAAGTGCAGGCGCTGGTCGGTCGCGTCACTGACCGCCGCGTGGTGACCTTCGGCTTCAACGCCCAAGCCGATGTCCGCGCCATCCGTTTGCGGCACGAGTCTGGGAAAACCACCTTCGACGTCCTGTTGCAAAATGAAGACGGCCAACCCGTCATCGAAAACTGTACCCTGCCGATGCCGGGTGATCACAACGTCTCCAACTCCCTCGCCGCCATCGCCGTCGCCCGCCACCTTGGCATGAAGCGCGACGAGATCCGCGACGCGCTGGCCAGTTTCGCCGGCGTCAACCGCCGCTTCACCAAAGTGGCCGAGGTGAACGGCGTGACCATCATCGACGACTATGGCCACCACCCGGTCGAAATCGCCGCCGTCCTGAAGGCTGCGCGGCAAGCCACCAAGGGCCGCGTCATCGCCATCCACCAGCCGCACCGCTACACCCGGCTTGCGAACCTCTTCGAAGAATTCTGCACCTGCTTCAACGAAGCTGACGTGGTCGCCATCGCCGACGTCTACGCCGCCGGCGAAGACCCGATCCCCGGCGCCGCGCGGGATGATCTTGTCGCAGGCCTGATCGCCCACGGCCACCGCCACGCCCGCGCCTTGCTGGACGAGGCCGACCTGACGCGGCTCGTCAAAGAGCAAGCCCGTCCCGGTGATCTTGTGGTCTGCCTCGGCGCCGGCTCCATTTCGGCCTGGGCCAACGCCCTTCCCGCCAAGCTGGTCTGAGCCCCGAATTTTCTGCGAAAATTCCCGCCGCCGAATTTTCGCAGAAAATTCGCCCCACCCTCTCGAATTTTCGCCGAAAATTCGGTCTCCGATTTTTCGCAGAAAAATCGTGAAGCCTGGCAATTTCCTAAAAGATCCTTAACGGAATTCAGAAAACATAGCCAATTCAATCCCTTAACCTGCATTGCACGCGTGCAATCGCGCAGCTTTCAGACCCGGCCGCCGCCAAAAAGCCGCCCTTCCTCCGCACCCAGGCCGCTTTCCCCCCGCATCCTCGCCGCCATCACATCGCAAGTGGAGGCCCCATGACCCCCCTCATCCTCGGCGCCCTTTGGGTCATTGCGGCCGCCCTTACCGCCATCCTGCCCTTGCGCAGCCAGATGGTTCCCGGCCTTGCCCTCCTCGCCACCGCCCCGATCCTGCTGATCTGGATCGGCGTCACCCAAGGCTTCGTCTGGGTGGCCGCCGGCCTCTTCGCCGTCCTGTCCATGTTTCGCCGCCCGCTCAACTACCTGATCCGCCGCACCCTCCACCTCCCGCTCCCCGACCTTCCGCCCGAGCTGCAATCCCGCGCCGCCCCAAGGCTGTGACCCATGCTGCCCCTCACTGCCGCCTTCCTCTGGCTCATCGCCGCCAATCTGATCGCCATGTTCCCCAGCAAAGACCACCATTGGCGCGCCGCCCACGCCCTCATCGCCATCGGCCTCCCCCTCCTGATCTGGATCTTTCAAACCCACGGAGCCCTCTGGACCCTGGCATTCCTCACGGCTGCCGGATCGATCCTCCGCTGGCCCCTCTGGTTCGTACTCCGCTGGTGCAAAGCCCGCTTTCTTGGCCGGCTCTGAGGGCATCGTGCACCCCAGCATCGGCCTTCTGCGCGAAAGGTTAACACATCGGCGGTCTTGCGCGCGTAGAGACGGAAGGAAGACCGAAGGAAGTCGTCGGCAAGACCGCCCGCTTGGACCACATCGCTCCCCTTCTTGCCACATCGCACGCACTCTTGCGTCGATTTCGCCCCACGGCTAGCAAGGCCACATGAGCACGCTTCCGATCCCCCGTGGCACCCTGACCCCCAACCGTTCGCTTGCGGACCTCACCTGGCTGCGCGTCGGCGGGCCGGCGGACTGGTTGTTTCAGCCCGCGGATGAGCAGGATCTTGCCGCCTTTCTGGGCGGTCTGGACGCCTCTATCCAAGTTTTCCCGATGGGGGTCGGCTCGAACTTGATCGTGCGGGATGGCGGCGTCAGGGCGGTGGTCATCCGCCTCGGGCGGAATTTCAATTCCATTGAAATTCAAGAAGATAGGGTGATTGCCGGGGCGGCGGCGCTGGATGCGCATGTGGCAAGGCGGGCTGCGGAAGCGGGGTTGGACCTGACCTTTCTGCGCACCATTCCGGGCTCCATTGGCGGGGCGGTGCGGATGAATGCGGGGTGTTATGGGTCTTATGTGAAGGACCACCTGATCGAAATCCGCGCCGTGACAAGGGCCGGAGAGGTCGTGACGGTCCCGGCGAAGGACCTGCATCTGGCCTATCGGCAATCGACCCTGCCCGAAGGCCATGTGATCACCCAAGCGGTTTTCCGCGCAACCTATGGCGATCCTGCAGCGCTTGAGGCCAAGATGTTGGAACAGATCGCCAAGCGCGACGCCAGCCAACCCACCAAGGACCGCTCGGCCGGCAGCACCTTCCGCAATCCGGTCGGCCACTCCTCTACCGGCAAGGCGGATGACAGCCACGAGTTGAAGGCCTGGAAGGTGATTGACGACGCCGGAATGCGCGGTGCGAAAATCGGCGGGGCGCAGATGTCGCTGATGCACTCCAACTTCCTGATCAATGCCGGTGGCGCAACTGCCGCCGATCTGGAAAATCTCGGTGAGGAAGTGCGAAAAAGGGTTTTCCAAGACTCCGGTATCAGGCTAGAGTGGGAAATCATGCGTGTCGGCGAACCGACGGCAAAATAATAATAAAACCGGCTTCAAGTCCGGATGAGGCAGTGATGGTGGGCAAGTCTGCAACAGCAGGCTCCCGCGTGGCGGTTTTGATGGGTGGGCTTTCCGCAGAGCGGGAGGTTTCCTTGTCATCGGGGCGCGAATGCGCCAATGCCTTGCGGGTGGCAGGTTACGACGTGGTTGCGCTGGACGCGGGCCGCGACCTTGCCGCACGTTTGGCCGACATCAAGCCTGCCTGTGTCTTCAATGCGCTGCATGGTCGTTGGGGCGAAGATGGCTGCGTTCAGGGGCTGCTGGAATGGTTGGGCCTGCCCTATACCCATTCTGGCGTACTGGCCTCTGCCCTTGCGATGGACAAGTCGGCGGCCAAGGCGGCCTATGTGGCGGCTGGCCTGCCGGTCGTGCAGTCCGTGCTGGCCACCCGGGATCAGGTGGCGGCCGCGCACGTCCTTCCGCCGCCCTATGTGGTCAAACCCAACAACGAAGGCTCCTCGGTTGGGGTCTATATCGTGCGTCCGGGCGCCAATGCCCCGCGTCTGGCAGAGACGATGCCGGACACCGTGATGGTAGAAACCTATGCGCCAGGGCGAGAATTGACGGTCGCCGTGATGGGCGATCGCGCACTGGCGGTCACTGACATCATCACCGAAGGCTGGTACGACTACGACGCCAAATACAAGGCCGGCGGCAGCCGCCACGAAGTTCCCGCTAAACTTCCGGCAGAGATTTCAGCAGCTTGCCTTGATTACGCCCTGCGCGCCCATCGGGCCTTGGGCTGCCGCGGCCTAAGCCGCACCGACTTTCGCTGGGATGAGAGCCGCGGGTTGGAAGGTCTGATCCTGCTGGAAACCAACACCCAGCCGGGCATGACGCCGACATCGCTGGCCCCCGAACAGGCCGCCCATTGTGGCATCTCGTTCCCTGAATTGTGCGCCTGGATCGTGGAGGATGCCTCATGCAATCGTTAGGTCGCGCCATTCCCTTGCGCCGGGATCCGGCGCCATCCCGTTGGGCCTATCGGATGCACCGGCTGTGGCTGACGCCGCTGTTCCGCGTCACCATGCGCGTCGGAATGCCCGCGTTTTTCGTCGTGCTGGCGATGGGGATTTACCTGTCAGATGCCACGCGCCGCGAGAATTTCGCCAACCTGGCCACCGCCGCCCGCGACAAGGTGACCGAGCGCCCGATGTTCATGGTCAACCTTCTGTCGATCGACGGCGCGTCGCCGGAACTGGCCGACGCCGTGCGCCAGAAACTTGACCTGCACTTGCCGCAATCCTCGCTTGCGCTGGATCTCGACGCGATCCGGGTCAATGCCGGCAAACTGGACGCGGTGGAAAGCGCCGTGGTGTGGCTGGGCGCGGGCAATGTGCTGCAAGTCTCGATCACCGAGCGCAAGCCGGCGTGGGTCTGGCGCACCGGGCAGGGCCTGATGCTGCTGGATGCCACCGGCCACCGGATCGCCGGACTTGCCACCCGGGCTGACCGGGCGGATCTGCCGCTTGTGGCGGGTGAGGGCGCCGACACCGCGGTGGTCGAGGCGACCGCCATCCTGCAGGCGGCCAGCCCGCTGGCCTCTCGCGTGCGGGGCCTGGTCCGGGTCAGCGATCGCCGCTGGGACCTGATGCTGGACCGCAATCAGACCGTCCTTCTGCCCGCAGATGGCCCCGTTGCCGCCGTCGAAGGGCTGCTGGCGCTTGATAAAGCCGAAAACATTCTCGCCCGAGACCTTGTTGCCGTTGACCTGCGCAACCCGCAGCGTCCCGTCCTTCGCCTTGCCCAGACGGCACTGGATGCCTTGCGCCAGTCTGAGGGCCTTACCGTTTCCACGGAGTCCAAGACATGACCGACCTCTATCAGTCTCAGCGCGCCATGCGGAACATGCGCAAAGCCGCCCTTCAGCGGGGTGTGATTGCCATTCTGGACGTGGGCACCTCGAAGATCGCCTGCCTGATCCTGCGGTTCGACGGGCTGGAAGAGGGGGTGGAGCCTGATGGCGTGGGGTCCATGGCCGGGCAGTCGGATTTCCGGGTGATCGGGGCCGCGACGACCAAATCGCGCGGCGTCCGCTTCGGTGAAATCTCGGCGATGAACGAGACGGAACGCGCGATCCGTACCGCCGTGCAGGCCGCGCAGAAGATGGCCAATGTGCGGGTCGATCATGTGATCGCCTGCTTCTCGGGCGGCGAGCCGCGCAGCTACGGGCTGGCCGGAGAGATTGAACTGCAAGACACCGTGGTGAAGGAAAACGACGTGGCCCGCGTGTTGGCCGCCTGTGACGTGCCCGACATCGGCGAAGAGCGCGAGGTGATCCACGCGCAGCCCGTCAACTTTGCACTCGACCATCGCACCGGCCTTGGCGATCCGCGCGATCAGATCGGCAACCGTCTGGCCTGCGATATGCACCTGCTGACGGTGGATGCGGCGGTCGTGCAGAACCTGCTGTACTGCATCAAGCGCTGCGATCTGGAATTGGCGGGGATCGCCTCGTCGGCCTATGCCTCGGGCATTGCTTCGCTGGTCGAGGATGAACGGGAACTGGGGGCGGCCTGCATCGACATGGGCGGCGGGTCGACCGGCATTTCGATCTTCATGAAAAAGCATATGATCTTCGCGGATTCCGTGCGCCTGGGTGGCGATCATGTCACCTCTGACATCGCGCAATGCCTGCATGTGCCGACCGCGGTGGCCGAGCGGATCAAGACCAAGCATGGCGGCGTTCACGCCACCGGCATGGACGACCGTGAGATGATCGAGATCGGCGGCGACAGTGGCGACTGGGACAAGGACCGCCGTCAGGTCAGCCGCACCGAACTGATCGGCATCATTCGCCCCCGGGTCGAGGAAATTCTGGAGCAGGTCGCCGAACGGCTGGATGCCGCAGGCTTCTCGCACCTGCCCAGCCAGCAGATCGTGCTGACCGGTGGCGCCAGCCAGATCCCCGGACTGGATGGCTTGGCCAGCCGAATCCTTGGCCAGCGCGTCCGGATGGGGCGTCCGCTGCGCGTGCAGGGTCTGCCGCAGGCGGCCACCGGGCCGACCTTCGCCTCGACCGTCGGGCTCTGCCTGTTCGCGGCGCACCCGCAAGACGAGTGGTGGGATTTCGACATTCCGTCCGAACGCTATCCCGCGCGGTCGTTGAAAAGGGCCCTCAAATGGTTCCGCGACAACTGGTAAACCGCAAGATCCAGAGGTTTGGCCGATATGCGGGGCCAAACCGGCACAATTCCCCATATTTTGTGGGCAACGTAATGTTTTTTCGTGACCTTGAGGTGCACTGTGGGTAGAATCGGGGATAAGTCGGGTTCTGTCTCATCGCTTGGGGCAAAAGGGCAGGGGCCGGGCGTGGGACAGAATGATAAAAGGCAGCGCGGGGCCGCTGCTTCACAACAAGAAACGGCGGGTCGTAGAATGACATTGAATTTGATGGTCAATGCAGAGCGCGAAGAATTGAAGCCGCGCATCACGGTGTTTGGCGTCGGCGGTGCCGGGGGCAATGCGGTCAATAACATGATCGACAAGAACCTTGAGGGCGTCGAATTCGTCGTGGCCAACACGGATGCGCAAGCGCTGCAACAAAGCCGCGCGGGCAACAAGATCCAGATCGGCCTGAAGGTCACCGAAGGGTTGGGCGCTGGGGCGCGCCCCTCCGTCGGGGCGGCCGCGGCCGAGGAATCGATCGAACAGATCGTGGATCACCTGGCTGGTGCGCATATGTGCTTCATCACCGCCGGGATGGGCGGCGGCACCGGAACGGGTGCGGCGCCGATCATCGCGCAAGCGGCCCGCGAGTTGGGCGTGCTGACGGTGGGCGTGGTCACCAAGCCCTTCCAGTTCGAAGGCAACAAGCGGATGCGTCAAGCCGAAGAGGGCATCGAGGCGCTGCAAAAGGTCGTCGATACCCTGATCGTCATCCCCAACCAGAACCTGTTCCGGCTGGCCAACGAACGCACCACCTTCACCGAAGCCTTCGCGATGGCCGATGATGTGCTGTATCAGGGCGTCAAGGGTGTCACCGACCTGATGGTGCGGCCCGGCCTGATCAACCTCGACTTCGCCGACGTGCGGTCCGTGATGGACGAGATGGGCAAGGCGATGATGGGCACCGGGGAAGCCACGGGCGCGGATCGTGCCGTGCAGGCGGCCGAAAAGGCCATCGCCAACCCGCTGCTTGATGAAATCAGCCTGAATGGCGCCAAGGGTGTTCTGATCAACATCACCGGCGGCTATGACCTGACGCTGTTTGAATTGGATGAAGCCGCCAACATCATCCGCGAGAAGGTCGATCCGGACGCCAACATCATCGTCGGCTCTACCCTCGATGTCTCGATGGAAGGCATCCTGCGCGTGTCGGTCGTGGCGACCGGTATCGACATCAAGACGGCCAAGGCGGAAACGCCCGTCACCCGCCGCTCGATGCACGAGCCTTTGAAGCCGATGCCCGCACCGCAACCCGAAGCGCGCCGCGAGCCGCCGATGCCGCTGACCCAGCCGGTCGCGCAACCGCGTCCGGCGCCGCAGCCGCAAGCCCGTGCGCCCGAACCGGTGCAAGAGCAGTACGAAGAGCAGGAGGCCTATGAACCGGAAGTCGACGAGGTTCCGGCCCCGGCGTACCGTCCCGCTCCGCAGCCCGAGCCGCGTCAGGCGCCCGCCGCCCGCGATCAGCGGGACGCCGACGCGTCCAGCTTCATCGCGCCGCGTCCGCGTCCGATGGGGTCGCCCTCGCCGGAAGCCATGGCGCGCCTGCAAGCCGCTGTCAGCAAGCCGCAAGGCGCACAGCAGCAACCGGCCCGCAGCCCCGCACCGCTGTCCAAGCCGCAACCCAAGCCGGCGGAACGTCCGCGCTTTGGGATCGGCAGCCTGATCAACCGCATGGCCGGGGCGCACGCCGAAGCCACCCAGCCGGGCCGCGCCCAGCCGCAAGTCACCGCCTATGATGACGAGCCGGAATTGTCGGCCGATCAGGAACGGATGGAGATTCCCGCCTTCCTGCGCCGTCAGGCCAACTGAACCGGTCCGAACAGACCCGTAACACAATAAGAAAGCCCAAGCATCGTCTTGGGCTTTTTTCTAACCTTATCATGGTATTGGCGGGCGTTCTTGCCCTGTTACACTCCGTCACAAATGGTGAGTTGAGATTAGGGGTCTTGCGCCTTAGCTAGGGGCCAAGCAGGGCGGACCTCAACAAACCGCCAGAACCCCTAGTCAAGCGATTGAGGCCTTCGTGCAAAATACAGTCAAATCCGCGGTGACGTTCAAGGGCATGGGTTTGCACTCTGGCAAGCCCGTGCGCATGACCGTGCGCCCGGCGTCGGCTGACTATGGCATCTGGTTTCGCCGCACCGATCTGATGGACGGCGACACGCTGATCCCGGCCCGCTGGGATGCAGTTGTGTCCTCCAAGCTGTGCACGCTGGTGGCCAATGACGATGGCGCGCAGGTGTCGACGATCGAACACATCATGGCGGCGCTGGCGGGTCTGGCCATCAACAACGCCCTGATCGAGATTGACGGGCCGGAAGTGCCGATTCTGGATGGCTCTGCCGCTCCCTTTGTTGCGGCGATTCTGGCCAAGGGTATTCGGGCGCAGGCTGCTCCGGCGCGGGCAATCCGGGTTCTGAAGACCATTGAAGTGCGCGATGGCGCGGCTGTGGCCCGCCTGGAACCGGCCGAAATGCTGGAGATCGACTTCCGCATCGACTTTGCCGAAGCGGCGATTGGCCAGCAGGCCCGCCACCTCAACATGTCAAATGGCGCTTTCGTGCGCGAACTCTGTGATTCCCGCACCTTCTGCCGGCAGTCCGACGTTGATGCGATGCGCGCGCGCGGGTTGGCTTTGGGTGGCACGCTGGACAATGCCGTGGTCTTTGACGGGGACCGCGTGCTGACGCCGGGTGGTTTGCGCCATGCCGATGAACCGGTGCGGCACAAGATGCTTGACGCTTTGGGCGACCTTGCCCTCGCCGGGGCGCCCCTCTTGGCGCGTTACACCGGTGAGCGGGCCGGTCACGCCCTGACCAACCGTCTGTTGCACAAGCTGTTCGCCACGCCGGGGGCCTTTGCCATCGACGATTGCGACGCTTTGGCCGGTGGAAAGCTGCCCGGCGTCGGTGTGCACCGTGGCGATCTTCCCCTTTACGCATAAGCCTGTGCGGCAACGGTGAAACCCGTTTTGCGCCCCGGATTTTTCTGTGCTAGGACACCGTCAAGGATAGGCGGGCGCCGGGTGCGTTCTGCTTCGTTGGGTTGGGGATAGGTTGGACGATGGCAGTCGGAAGGTCAGGCGCGGCGCGTGGGGTGGGCATGGCGCTGATGATGGCCGTCTTGACGGCATGTGCGGCGCCCGCGCCCACAACACTCCCGCTGGAGAATTACACCGCCGAGGAAATCTACAAGCGCGGCGATCTTGAGCTGACTGGCAAGAATGATCCAAAGACCGCCCTGACCTATTATCAGGAGGTCGAGCGTCTTTATCCCTACACCGAATGGGCCAAACGCGCGCTGATCATGCAGGCCTTTACCCTGCACAAGACCAAGAACTACGAAGAGTCGCGGGTGGCGGCACAACGCTACCTTGATTTCTACCCGGCGGGTGAGGACGTGGCCTATGCCCAGTACCTTCTGGCCCTGTCCTACTATGACCAGATCGACGAGGTTGGTCGTGATCAGGGTCTGACCTTCCAGGCTTTGCAGGCGCTGCGTGTGGTGATCGAACAATATCCCAACAGCGAATATGCCAAGTCGGCGATGCTGAAATTCGACCTCGCCTTCGACCACCTTGCCGCCAAGGAAATGGAAATCGGGCGGTTCTACCTCAAGCAGGGCCATTACACCGCTGCCTTGAACCGGTTCCGCACCGTGGTGCAGGATTATCAGACCACCAGCCAGACCGCCGAGGCGTTGGAGCGGTTGGTGGAGTGCTACCTTGCGCTTGGCTTGCCGAACGAGGCGCAGACCGCTGGCGCGATCCTGGGCTACAACTATCAGTCCAGCCCCTTCTATCAGGATGCTTTCGCGCAGCTGAAGAAGCAGGGTCTGGCCCCCGAGGCGCGTGGCACCAGCTGGCTTTCCACGATCTATCGCCAGATGATCAAGGGCCAGTGGCTGTGAGGTCACGGTCGGGACGTTGGATGCGCACGGTTTGCGCATCCGTTGGATGGCGTGATGCTGCGCAGTCTTGATATCCGCGATGTGCTGATCATTGACCGGCTGGAACTGGCCTTTCAGCCCGGCCTCAATGTTCTGACCGGCGAAACGGGCGCGGGAAAGTCCATCCTGCTGGATGCGTTGGGATTCGTTTTGGGCTGGCGGGGTCGCGCCGACTTGGTGCGGGCCGGCGCCGCGCAGGGCGAGGTGATCGCGGTCTTTGACCTTCCAGAAGGCCATGCCGCCCGCGCCGTGCTGGAGCTGGCCGGGATCGAGGTCGAGGACGAGTTGATCCTGCGCCGCACCAACTCGGCCGATGGCCGCAAGACCGCTTACATCAACGACCGCCGCGCCAGCGGCGAGGTGCTGCGCGACCTGTCGGACACGCTGGTGGAATTGCACGGCCAGCACGACGACCGGGGTCTTTTGAACCCGCGCGGTCATCGCCAGTTGCTCGACACGTTCGCCGCCTTGGACCTGTCCGGCCTGCGCACGGCGTGGCGGGCGCGGTCTGATGCGCTGCGCGATCTGGCTGAGGCCGAGGCGCGCCTTTCGGCGATCCGCAGCGAAGAAGACTTTCTGCGCCATGCCGTGGCCGAACTTGACAAGCTGAACCCCGAGGCGGGCGAAGAAGCCAAACTCGACACCGCGCGTCGCACGATGCAGGCCGCGGCCCGCATCCGCCAAGACATCGCCCGCGCACATGAGGTGCTGGGGCAGGGGGCGGACCATGCGATGCAGGACGCGCTGCGCTGGCTCAATGGTGCGGCGGACAAGGCCGAGGGCAAGCTGGACGCCGCTTTGGCCGCGCTGGAGCGCGCCATGGTGGAATTGTCAGAGGCGCAGACCGGGGTGGAAAGCTGCCTTGACGCGCTCGATTTTGACGTGGGCGCGCTGGAGCGGCTGGAGGAGCGCCTGTTCGCCATCCGGGCGTTGGCCCGCAAACATGGCGTTCTGCCTGACGATCTTGGCCCCCATGCCGCAACCCTGCGGACCCGGCTTGAGGCGCTGGATGGCGGCGAGCGGGGCCTGATGCGCCTGAAACAGGCAGCGGCCTTGGCGGAAGCCGATTACATGCGCCGGGCCGAGGCGATGAGCACGGCACGCCGTCTGGCCGGTGCCCGTCTGGATGGCGCTATGGCAGCCGAACTGGCCCCGCTGAAGATGGAGCGCGCCGTCTTCCGCACCGATTTCGCCCCAGCCCAGCCCGGCCCCGAGGGTCAGGACGAGGTGACCTTCACCGTCGCCACCAACCCGGGCGCACCTGCGGGGCCGTTGAACCGCATCGCCTCGGGCGGGGAACTCAGCCGGTTCCTGCTGGCGCTGAAGGTCTGCCTGACCGGCCAAACCCCCGGCCTGACGCTGATTTTCGACGAGATTGACCGGGGTGTCGGCGGGGCCACCGCCGATGCCGTGGGCCGCCGTCTGGCACAACTGGCGTCTGGCGCGCAGGTTCTGGTGGTGACGCACTCACCGCAGGTGGCAGCGCTTGGCGCGCATCATTGGCGGGTGGAAAAGCGCGTGGTGGATGAGGTGACGCTGTCCACCGTCACGCCGCTGGACCCCGACGCCCGAACCGAGGAGATCGCGAGAATGCTGGCCGGTGACACGATCACCGAGGCCGCGCGGGCCGCTGCCCGCGCGCTATTGGCTGGTGGCTGAGAAGGTCAGGCTGACCGCCCGCCACCCCGTCTCTGCCGTCACCACCGCCGTCAGCAGGGCGCCAAAACGCGGCAGTTCCTGCCCGGCTTCATCCTGCGCACCAGACACGACAAAGCGCTGCGTCAACACCGTGACCTGCGGCCCCAGATCGCGCAGCTTGACCTTGCCTGTCACCAGACGCGACGCCGCGAAGATCCCGGCAAACTCTCCGGCAAAGGCGGCGTCAGCCTCTTTCGCGCCGGTCAGACTGGCGCCCGTCAGGGTCAGTACATCAGCATCCTCGACCAGCAGGGCGGCCATGCCAGCGGAATCCTGCCGCCCGAAGGCCGTGGCGAACCGTTTTGCGAAGCTTTCGGGCGTCATGCCTGGGCCACCCGCTCCATGGTGGTGGCCAGATCGCCATACCCGGTGAAGCGACGTTCATAGGCCAGCCCAAGCCGGCGGGCGCAGTCTTCGGCCTTTGCGTCAAGCGCGGGGTCATTGGTCTGTGCCTGATAGACCAGCTTGGTGTAATTGCCGAAATACATGTCGCGCAACTGCGGATGGCGGTCGAGGCCCATGGGTTTCCAGACAAAGGCATCGAACTGCCGGACCAGAAAATCCGTGAGGTAGAAGGCCGTGATTTCGCTGTCCAGATGGGTGGCGAACTGGGCATTGCCTTCAAAGAACGAATAGCAATGCGGCCCTTCAATCATCTCGACGCCCAATTCCTTGCATTTTTGCTGCAATTGGCCGCCGGTGCCGCAATCGGCGTAAAGGATGAACATCGCGGCATAGGTGGGCCGCTGCTCGGTGACCACGCGTGCCACTTCGGCGGTGATCTTGTCGGGGTAAAGGTGCAGTTTGGCGGGCAGGCACTGCAGGTCCATGTGGGTCCAGCCATTGGCCTTGATGACGGCCAGCACCTCATGGGCCAGCGCCCCGCAGGCGATCAGCAGGACGCGGCCGTGGTGGGCGGGCGCAAGGCCGGCCTCCGTCAGGGTGATGTCGTCGGGAAGTTCTGCCATCGGTCACTCCGTCCCCAGAAGATGGGCGCTGCGCAGGCGCTTGCCAAGCGGCAAAAGAAAAGCCCCGGGCCATCGACCCGGGGCGTGACGTACCTGAAGCCGAACTCAGACGTTCGGGCGGTTGTGCTTGCGGGCGACATAGGCCTTGGCGGTTTCCACGGCCACGGCAGCATCCCGGCAATAGGCGTCTGCGCCGATGGCCTTGGAGAATTCTTCATTCAGCGGCGCGCCACCGACCAGAACGATGTAATCGTCCCGCATGCCCTTTTCCTTCATCGTGTCGATCACGACCTTCATATAGGGCATCGTCGTGGTCAAAAGTGCTGACATTCCAAGGATATCGGGCTTTTCGCTTTCCAGCGCTTCCAGATATTTCTCGACCGAGTTGTTGATGCCAAGGTCTTTGACTTCAAAGCCTGCGCCTTCCATCATCATGCCGACAAGGTTCTTGCCGATGTCATGAATGTCGCCCTTGACGGTGCCGATCACCATCTTGCCCATGCGCGGCGCGCCGGTGGCGATCAAGAGCGGCTTCAGGATCGCCATGCCGCCCTTCATTGCGTTGGCGGCCAGCAGCACTTCGGGCACGAAGAGGATGCCGTCGCGGAAGTCGGCGCCGACGATGGTCATGCCGGCGACCAGCGCCTTGGTCAGCGCGTCATAGGGCGCCCAACCGCGCGAGATCAGAAGGTTGACACCCTCTTCAATCTCTTCGCGCAGACCGTCGTAAAGGTCGTCATGCATCTGCAGGACAAGTTCATCATCGGACAGTTCAGAGAGGATGATTTCGTCATCGTCGGCCATGCTGAGGCTCCTTCGGGGCGTTTTGTCGTCAATGGGGCCAAAGCCTGCGACGGACTTTTCCTTTAGCGACATGCGCCGGATGAAAGCCGACAGCAAGGGAAAAGGAAAGCAGAATCGTCTGGAAAGTGTTCGTGAAATGTTCCAGATTGGAGGCATGGAACCCAAAGAAAACAGCATTTTGCCGGGACAGCGCCTGCGGGGACGTGGGGCGGGCAGCAATGACACCGGGCGGTATGAGGCGACGTCGCGGGTCGCTTATGACGATGGGTGGGATATTGCCGAGGAGATGAAGCTGGTGCGGACCGAGGTGCGGGTGGAAAATCCGCGTTCGGCAATCACTTACAACACCTCGCCCGATCTGCCGTTTGACCGGTCGATCAACCCCTATCGCGGGTGCGAGCATGGCTGCATCTACTGCTTTGCAAGGCCCTCGCATGCCTATCTGAACCTGTCGCCGGGTTTGGATTTTGAGACGCGGTTGGTGGCAAGGCCGGGGATTTCGGCGGTGCTGGAGCGGGAGCTGCGGTCGAAGTCCTACAGGGTGGCGACGATTGCGATTGGGACGAATACTGATCCTTATCAACCGATTGAGGCCGAATATGGCGTGATGCGCGCGGTGTTGAAGACCTTGTGGACCTTCCGCCATCCGGTCGCCATCACGACAAAGGGGACGCTGATTGAACGCGATCTGGACCTGCTGGTGGCTTTTGCCAAGGCCGGGCTGACGCGGGTCGGGGTCTCGGTGACGACGCTGGATGCGGTTCTGGCGCGGCGGATGGAGCCGCGGGCGGCCTCTCCGGCGCGGCGGTTGGAGGTGATCCGGCGGCTTTCGGCGGCGGGAGTGCCGGTCAGGGTGATGATTTCCCCAATGATTCCAGGGCTTTCCGATCACGAGCTGGAGCCTGTCATGGAGGCCGCGGCCGCGGCGGGAGCGGTGGCGGCGAGTTTCATCAACCTGCGGCTGCCGCGGGAAGTGTCGCCTTTGTTTCAGGATTGGCTGGCGGCGCACTACCCGGACCGGGCGGCCAAGGTGATGGCGCGGGTCCGGGAGCTGCATGGCGGCAAGGATTATGACGCGGCCTGGGGCAAAAGGTTCAGGGGCGAGGGGATTTGGGCGGAGTTGATGGCGCGGCGCTTTCATGTGGCGCTGGCGCGGCTGGGGCTGGACCGGGTGCAGCCGCCGTTGCGGACGGATTTGTTCGCCGTGCCGTTGGAACAGGGGGCGCAGCTTGGGTTTGATCTGTGACGCGCAGGTGTTGCCGAAAGGTGAATGCGCAACACCGGTGGGGAGCGAATCAGCGTGTATTTCAAAGGTTAATGCAGGAAATCAGCGGTTTGGGCGCGTATGTTTTGCGTCGTTTATCCGTCGGTTTCCCGTCGTTCTTTTGTAGGTACAGACCGTCCCGAGGGGTGGGGTTAACGCAACGTTCGTTGGGGTCGATGGTGCGCAGAAGCGCACCCTACGGGCGTGGGTTTCAGGGGTGGCTTTGGCGTTGGGTAGGATGGGCCATTGGCCCATCTTTGGGTGAGATGGGCCAATGGCCCATCCTACCTTTTAGCCGCGACGGTTGCGGCGTTCGCGCTTGGGGTCGCCAGAGGTGTCGCCGGTGCCATCGGAGGCCGAGGAGAAGGCTCCGAGTTTGGCCTGAATGTCATCCGTCGTGGGCTTGGGACCACGGGGACGCGACTCCAGTGCGGCGCGCATGGCGGCGAGGTGGTTGGGCATGGTGCCACAGCAGCCGCCGATGATCTTGACCCCGGCGTCGCGGGCGAGGACGGCGTATTCGGCCATCAGCTCTGGCGTGCCATCATAGTGGATGTGGCCGTCGTGATACTTCGGGATGCCGGCGTTGCCCTTGGCGATGATCGGGCGCGAGGTGCCGGTCATCTCAAACCCCAGCACGGTGCGCATCAGGTCAGAGGCGCCGACGCCGCAGTTGGCGCCGAAGGCCAAGGGCGGGTGGGCCATTTTCTCGACCTTCTCGGCCAGAGAGGCCGAGGTGATGCCCATCATGGTGCGACCGGCGGTGTCAAAGCTCATCGTGCCGCACCACGGCAGGCCTGCGTTCACCGCAGCCTCGGCGGCGGCGGCGTATTCTTCGAAGGCGGACATGGTTTCGATCCACAAAACGTCCGCGCCGCCTTCTTTCAGCGCCTCGGCCTGTTCCTGGAAGATTTCGACGGCCAAGGCATGGGTCATGCTGCCCATCGGTTCAAAAATCTCACCGGTGGGGCCGATGGAGCCTGCGACCACGACGGGGCGACCGGCGGCATCGGCAATCTCGCGCCCCAGAGCGGCGGCGACGCGGTTGAGGTCGCGGACCTGACCTTGGGCGTTGTGCAGCTTCAGCCGGGCTGCGTTGCCGCCGAAGGAGTTGGTCAGGAACAGGTCAGACCCGGCATTCACCGCATTGCGATAGAGCGTGCGGATGTTGTCGGGCTTGTCGAGGTTCCAGAATTCCGGAGGCTCTCCGGAGGAGAGCCCCATGTTGAACAGGTTGGTGCCCGTGGCGCCATCGGCCAAGAGCCAGTCACGCGTCGAGATCAGGCGGGACAGAAGGTCTTGGGCCATCGGGCTTCCTTTCAGAATTCGTTCATCAGTTGCGCTTTGGCGACCGGCAGAAGTTCGGCCAGTTTCCGGCGCACGTCCTCGGCGCTGGCTTTGCCGCCCAGATCGCCCGCGACCTTGCGCACGACGTCTTCGGTGCCGGCTTCTTCGAAGTCGGCATTCACCACGTCGAGTGCATAGGCGGCGGCGTCATCGCCGGATTTGCCCAGCAGGTCCGCGGCCCACAGGCCCAGAAGTTTGTTGCGCCGGGCCTCGGCACGGAACTGCATTTCGGAATCATGCGCGAACTTTGATTCAAAGGCGTGTTCGCGGTCGTCGAACGTGGTCATGATGTGGCCCCCGGCTTCACGGTTTTGTTCCCCCTCCATATGCCTTCCGGATTGCGTTACCGCAAGAGGAAGCGGGTGCAAAAGCCCGTGGTCGGGTGTGGCCGGGACTTGCCACCTTGCCGGGGCCATGGGCTTGGCTTATAGCCCGAGGAATGAGGGGCCGGCGCCCATGGTGCCGCTAAGGGCATGCGCGCGCGCCCCCGAAGGGTTCGGAGCGTTCATGGCACGGCGCAAGAAGATCTACGAGGGCAAGGCGAAGATCCTGTACGAAGGGCCGGAGCCGGGCACCCTTGTGCAGTATTTCAAGGACGAAGGGGCTGCGGGCCCCACCGCGACCGAGGGGGAAAACCTCGCCTCGGAAGGCAAGGGCGTGCTGAACAACCGGCTGTCGGAATTCTTCATGTCGGGGTTGAACTCGATCGGGGTGCCGACGCATTTTATCCGCCGGATCAACATGCGCGAGCAGTTGGTGCGGGAGGCGGAAATCGTGCCGCTGGAGGTGGTGGTGCGCAACTTTGCCGCAGGCGATCTGTCGGCGCGGTTGGGGATCCCCGAGGGCACGCCGCTGCCGCGGCCGATTGTGGAGTATTTCTACAAGGACCCGCGGCTGAACGCTCCGCTGGTGTCTGAAGAGCATATCATTGCCTTCGGCTGGGCCAGCCAGCAGGATCTGGACGATATCATCGCACTTGCTCTGCGGGTGAACGACTTTCTGTCCGGCGTGATGCTGGGCGTGGGCATCCGTCTGGCCGATTTCCGCATCGAAGTGGGCCGGATCTGGGAAGGCGATTACATGCGCCTGATCGTGGCGGATGAGATCAGCCCGGATTCCTGTCGTCTGTGGGATCTGCGCCGCCCGGAAGGGGCCGCCTCGACGCCCGAGCCGGGGCCTTTGGCCGATGTCTATACCGAACTGGCGCGGCGCTTGGGGGTTTTGCCCTCTAACGTCACCCATGCGCCGAAACCGACCTTGATCAACTGAAAAAGCGGAGACCCCGAATGAAAGCCCGTGTGACCGTCATGCTGAAGACCGGGGTGCTGGATGTGCAAGGCGAGGCCGTGCGCTTTGCGCTTGGCACGCTGGGCTTTGCCGGGGTGAATGGGGTGCGGCAAGGCAAGGTCATCGAGCTGGATCTGGCCGAGACCGACCGGGCTGTTGCCGAGGTGGCGGTCAAGGCGATGTGCGAGAAGCTGTTGGCCAATACGGTGATCGAAGGCTACAAGATCGAGATCCTGTAAGGCGCGCCGGACGCCTTCGGGCCTCTTGACCCTGCCGACGCACTGGTTCACCCCTTGGCAAAAGGGGAGGCTGCCGATGCGCGCTGCTGTGATACGGACCTATCAAGCTGACCTCAGTCTGGAGACCGTGCCGGACCCGGTGTGCGAGCCGGATGGCGTGGTGGTCAAGGTGCTGGCCTGTGGCATTTGCCGCAGCGATTGGCATGGCTGGATGGGCGAACATGCCAAGGTCAAGCCGGGGGCCATTCCGGGGCATGAATATGTCGGCGAGGTCGTGGCCGCAGGGCCTTTGGCGCGCTGGTCCGTCGGCGATCAGATCATCGCGCCCTTCATTCTGGCCTGTGGCGACTGCCCGGAATGCCGGTCAGGCCAGACCACGACCTGCCGGGCGCAGCGCGTGCCGGGCTTTGGCGAACCGGGGGCCTGGGCGGAATATGTCTCGGTGCCGCATGCGCACAACCTGACGCGGTTGCCCGAGTTCCTGACGCCGGCCTTGGCGGCGGGGCTTGGCTGCCGGGTGACGACGGCCTATCACGCCTTGACCGGGCGGGCTGCGATCCAGGCGGGCGAGTGGCTGGCGGTGCATGGGACGGGGGGCATCGGCCTTTCGGCCTTGCTGATCGGGCAGGCCTTGGGCGCGCGGGTGGTGGCGGTGGATGTGGTGCCCGAACGGCTGGCCCATGCCAAGGCGCTGGGGGCCGAGGCTGTCCTCAACGCCGCGGAGGGCAATACCGCGGCGCGGATCGTCGAGCTGACGGGCGGCGGGGCGCATGTGTCCATCGAAGCCTTGGGGATCGAGGCCACGGCCAATGCCTCCATCGAGTGTCTGCGGCCCTTGGGGCGGCATGTGCAGGTGGGGATGCCGACCGGGCATCAGGCCAGGATGGTGATCAACATGAACGCGGTCTACATGAAGCAACTGGCGCTTTATGGCACACGGGGGATGCCGGCCTGGCGCTATCCTTCCCTTCTGAGCCTGATCGAGACGGGCAAGGTCGATGTGCGCCCCATCGTGGCGCGGCAGGTGCGGCTGTCGCAGGCCAGCGCCGAGCTGCGCATGTTCAACGGGCCGATGCCGCCCGGCGTGGCCGTGATCACCGATCTTCTGGGCTAGCGCCTCGCCCTCGGTGCGGGCCGGGTCACGATTTTTCTCCGAAAAATCAAGGGCGCTCCGCGCGGGAGTATTTGGGAAGGCGCAAGCGCAAGGGGGCTGCATGCCCTATGCCGCCGATCCCCGCGGCCCCCCCCCCGAAAGCACCCCCCCAAGCCCCCCCCTTCATTCAGGTTCAAATATCCCACGGGGGTGCGGGGGTGTGAACCCCCCGCGTCTGCCGCCGGGGCAGGGCGATCACGGCCGGTCTTCGGAAAAGCGGTCGATGCCGGCGGTGTTGGTTTGCAGCCGGGCGTTGGAGACCATGATCGGGCCCGAGAGGATGTCGCGCAGCGGTTCGGTCAGGGAATAGGGGCCCGCGTCGCTGTAGCCGCGCAGGCCGGTGATTTCGAGGCAGGCCAGCACCACGTCGCGGGCGGCGGTGGAGGCGAGGATCTTCAGGCGGTTGATGCGGGCGGCGGCATCCAAGGGCGCTGCGGCGCGGGCCTCGGGCAGGTTGTCGCGGATCAGGGCGTTGATCAGGTAGTGCTGGTTGCGCAACTCGGACAGGCGGGTCTGGACGGCGGGTTGGGCGGCGTCTGGCACCTCGGCCTTGGCATAGCGACGGGCGGTGTCCAGTGCGCGGGCGGCCAGACCGCTCCAGACCGCGGCCCACAGAAGATGGCTGGCGGGGGTCATCGTGGCCGAGGCGATGCTGGCGAAAGGCTCTGCGAAGATCGCCTGCGGCGGGTAGCGGAAAGTGAAGCGGTAGGCGGCGTTGTGGATGCCCTGCATGCCCAGAAGCTGATGCGGGTGGCGGATGACGGCCTCGGTCGCGTCGGCGCGGACAAGGACCATGCGCTGGACCGGGCGGGGCCCGCTGTCGTCCATCGCGGTGACCAGAAAGGCTGCGGCTTGGGGGACATAGGAGGTGTTGGAGGTGTCCTTGACGAGGACGCCCGCCTCGATCCGGGCGGTGGCGCGGTGGATGTTGCCGCCGGTCAGGGGTTCGGAGACCACGGAGGCGATCAGGCCCTGCACCGCCACCAGCGCGCGGAGTTCGCCCGCGAGGTAATCGGAGCCGGCCAGATGGCCAGCCCAGACCGCCAGTTGCGCCATGTGCATGGCGTAGATCAGCCCGGCGGAGGCGGAGCGGCGCGACAGGTCGAAGGTGACGGCCACGGCGTGAGACAGGGGTGCTGCCTCGCCCCCAAGGGCTTGGGGCAGGGTGAAATGCAAAAGGCCCGCGGCGCGGCACCAATCGATCAGCGCCGCGCAGATCGCGACCGGGGTGCCCTGCGGATCGGGCAGCGTGGCGAGGCGTTTGGCAAGGGCGGGATCGGAAATCGGCATGGGCGTCCTGTCGTGCAACAGGGCCAGTCTAGTCGGCGGAAGGCTGCGGCGAAAGCGCCTTCCGCCGGGGGCCGGGTGCGGCCTGATTGCGCAGTGTTTCCGTGCGCGGTGGTTCCGTCTGCGGTGGTTCCGTGGGCGGTGGTTCAGTGCGCGGTGGGGGCCTTGCCTTTGGTCAGGTCATAGAAGGCGTCGCCGGTGACCTTGGCCCAGTCGCCCTGCGTGCCATCGGGCCACAGAACGCGGACCTCGGCCTCGGTCTTGTCCCCCAGACCGAAGTGCCACCAGCCCAGTTGACCGCCGGCATGGCCGCCGCCGGAGGTGATCTCGCGCTGCTGGACCTTGTCGCCGAGGCGCACTTCGATCCAGGCGCCGATCGCATCGCGGTTGCCGCCGTCCTGATGCAGCGCCAGTTGCAGCCAGTGGCCGAGGGGTTCGCCAGCGATGCCGGTGCCGGCGTTGCGCCAGACCTCGGCCCCGTCGTTGCGGTTGACCACCACAAGGTCCATCTGGCCGTCGCCGTTGAGGTCGATCACCGAAGCGCCGCGCGCCTGCTTCATGCTGGCTACGCCCGCCTTGTCACCGGCCTCGGCGAAGGTGCCGTCGGGCTGGCCGAGCATCAGGTTGTTGGGGTCCTTGGCGGCGAAATCGGGCATGGCGGAGACATTGCCCTTGGCCACGAACAGGTCTTGCCGGCCGTCATTGTTCACGTCCTGAAACTCTGCATGCCAGCCGGTCGAGGGGCGCAGGTCGCCGCCGGTGTAGGGGCGTTGGGCGATGGCATGATCGGCGAAGGCCACGTCCTTGTAGGTGGCCTTGTCGGGGGCACCGGCCAGAACCTGCAGTTTGCTGTCGGCCATCGAGGTCATGAAATAATCCGGCAGGCCGTCGCCGTTGACATCGGTGGAGGCGATGCCCATGCCCCAGATCTTCAGGGGTTTCCACCCCTCTGCCGCGGTGTAGAGGGCCGGGGCCTTGCCGGGGTCGACGTGCCACATCTGTTCGGTGCCGCCCTTGTAATACTCCCGGTCGTTGGCCACCCGCAGCCCGGGCGTGCCCGAACGGTTCCAGTCGGTGAAGAGCATGGAGAGGGCGCAGAAGCTGGGTTTCAGGGGCAGGGGGGCGTCGAAGGCTTGGCCTTTGGGGCGGTAGAGGGCGTTTTCGGTGCAGCTTCCCCAGGGGAAGGCGTCTTGCGTGCGGTCGATATAGGTGCCGATGGCGAGGGTGGGCCAGTCGTTGCCCTTCTCCCATGTGGCCGAGAAGGCGGTGGACCACAGGTCGCGGCCTTGAAAGCCCCAAGCCTCGTTGGCGCGGTGGAAGTGGCAGTTGCCCTCGCCCTGCATCACCACGTCTTCGCCCGAGCGCAGGATGACGAGGTCAAGGATGCCGTCGCCGTTGATGTCGAGCGGATAGGCGCCGGTGACGCGGTCAAGTTCCGTGCCCGAAGCGATGGCGGTGAACTTCAGCGCGCCGCCGGTGGCGCTGTCGTTGCGGTAGAGCGTGGCTTTGCTGGTGCCACCAGCCATGAAGAGGTCGGGCTTGCCATCGCCCGAACAGTCAAAGGCTGCGACGCCACCGCCGGCCATGAACTCCCAATCGCCGGTATAGGCGCTGGTGATGCCGGAGGTGGCGGTTTCGTCGAGGTATTTCGGGATGATGACGGCATCATCGGCGAAGGCGGGGGTGGCGAGGAGGGCAAGGATCAGGCGACGCATCTTAAGCCCTTGTCTTGAGGTTGACGGCGAACTGGCCGACGCAGGCACCCAGCTTCTGGCCGTTTTCAATGGCGGGGCGGAAGTGGATGCCGCCGTAGAGGCGCGAGATGGCGGCCTCGTTCGCGGCATCCCAGAAGCCCTTGAAGCTGCGCTGGGGCACGCCGTCGGGGGTGGGGCTTTGGTCGGTGAAGCCGTAGTTTTCGCCGAAGAGGGCGGTCAGTACGGTGGCCCCGGCAGCCGATTGCACCGAGTGGCCGGATGGGTATTCCGGGAAGGGTGGCGTGGTCAGGATCGGGTTCCAGGTCTTGTCGATCAGTTTCTGGATGTAGGTGACGGGCCGGATCGTGTCGTAGTGGTATTTGGCGGCCCAGCAGGCGATGAAGGCATCGGCTTGCGCCACGCCGACGCGGGCGAGGGCCTCGACCAGGGCGGTCAGGTCCAGCGATTTTTCCTGCGCCACCTGCATGAGGATGGCCACCCAATGGCCGGGCGGCGTCCAGGTCAGCATGGCGTCATCGGACCAGAATCGGGCGATGGTGGTTTGTTCGGGCGTGAGAGATTGCGTGGTCTGATAGACCTCGTTCGCCTGCGCGTAGAAGGCCGAGGCCTTGTCTTCGGAATAGGGCGTGGGATCGGCGATGCCGCAGGGGTTGGGCGAGGGCAGCGCGAAGGGGCGGTTCTGGCCCCAGGACGGCAGGAGGGGCGCCTGTTGCAGCACGATCTTGGAGGTGGGCACCCATTCGCCGGGGACTTTCTTCAGGTCCCACTTGGCGGGGAAGCCCATGTTGTCGATCACCGCGCCGCCGTCGGTGTTGCCCCAGTCGAGGACCGCCTTGGCCAAGGTGGCGCCGTAGCTGCGCGAGGCGGCGACGACATCGGCGGCGACGCCTGCGGCGGATTGGTCCGCCAGTTTGGCGGTCAGCGTTTGCAGGGCGTGCTGGCCGGTCGGGCCGGTGTTGGCAAAGAAGCTGTGGATCAGGGGATCAAGCACCGCGTTCAGGATGACGGCGGTGTCATAGGGCTGCGAGGGCGCGCGGTCGGGCAGTGTGGCAAGGCCGTTCAACTGGCCGGCCAGCGAGCGCAGGGCCTTGTCGCCCGAGGCCAACGCCTCGAACACGGCCACACCCATATAGGCCAGCGCGCGGCTGGAGACGGGGGGCGTCATGGTGGGCGTGTGGCGCACCAGTTCGAGCGCCAGTTTGTACCAGGTGTCCAGCACCTTGGCCGCCACCGCATCCCGCGTGTCGGCATAGGCCGAGCTGGTTCCGGCCAGAACGGCCAAGGCCACGCCGGCTGTCAGAAATGTGCGCCGTTTCATCGTCCGCCCTCCCAAGCTTTGATCTCGCTGTGCGGGGGGCAAACCCTGCTCCGCCCGCCTGTCACCAATAGACCCTGCCAGACCGAACGATTGTCCGCGCATGTGGTCCGCAATGCCCCGGGGATGTGCGCCCCCGGGGAAGGGTCTGCTTCGGTTCAGACGAAGCGGTTCCAGAGGTTTTCCAGCCGTTCCTGACGGCCCGACTTCGGCTGCGGTTCCAGCCCTTCGGCGGTGACGCGGGCGGCGGCTTCGGCAAGCCCGCCCTTCAGCATGGCTTGGGCGGCGGGGGTGGCCCAACCGGCGTAACGCTCGGCCCGGGCCTTCTCCAACCCGCCGTCTTCCAGCAGGGCGGCGGCGGCTTTCAGGGCGCGGGCGCAGGTGTCCATGCCGCCGACGTGGCCGAGGATCAGGTCTTCGGCGTCAAGGCTTTGGCGGCGGATCTTGGCGTCGAAGTTGGTGCCACCGGTGTGCAGGCCGCCGTTCTTCAGGATCTCGTAATAGGCCAGCGCCATTTCGGGGGTGTTGTTGGGGAACTGGTCGGTGTCCCAGCCGGACTGGTAGTCATTCCGGTTCATGTCGATGGAGCCGAGGATGCCCAGAGAGACCGCCAGCGCCAGTTCGTGTTCGAAGGAATGGCCGGCAAGGATGGCGTGGCCTTGTTCGATATTGACCTTCACCTCTTTCTCCAGCCCGAACTGGACGAGGAAGCCGTAGACGGTTGCCACGTCGTAGTCGTACTGGTGCTTGGAGGGTTCCTGCGGTTTCGGTTCGATCAGGATCGTGCCCTTGAAGCCGATCTTGTGCTTGTACTCGACCACCTGTTGCAGGAAGCGGCCGGCATGTTCGCGCTCGGCCTTGAGGTCGGTGTTGAGCAGGGTTTCATAGCCTTCGCGACCGCCCCAGAGAACGTAGTTCGCCCCGTTCAGCTTGTGGGTGGCGTCCATGTTCGCCTTCACGGTGGCGGCGGCATAGGCGTAGACGTCCGGATCGGGGTTGGTGGCAGCCCCGCTCATCCAGCGGCGGTTGGAGAACATGTTGGCGGTGCCCCAGAGGAGCTTGGTCTTGTGGGTCGCCTGCTTTTGCCCAAGGTAATCAACGAGTTCTTCGAGGTTCCTTGTGCTTTCCGCGAAGGTCGCACCCTCGGGGCGCACGTCGGCGTCGTGGAAGCAATAGAAGGGGGCGCCAAGGATGTCGAACATCTCGAAGGCGGCGTCGGCTTTCAGTTTGGCCAGTGCCATCGTCTCGCCGAACCACGGGCGCAGCAGGGTCTGGCCGCCGAAGGGGTCGTGGCCCTGATACGCGAACGAATGCCAGTAGGCCACGGCGAAGCGCAGGTGGTCTTCCATCCGCTTGCCCATGACCAGTTCATCGGGGTTGTAGTGGCGGAAGGCGAATTCGTTGGTGGAATTCGGGCCCTCGTATGTGATCGCCGGGATGTTCTTGAAGAAATCGGTCATTTTGGGCCTCAGTGGCTGAGTTTCTGAATGGCAGCAGCGGCCGCCTTGTAGCGGGCGTGACCGGCGTCGAAGGCGGCGGTCAGGCGGGTGTCGGGGTCGATGGTGCGGGCGATGGGGGGCATGGTGGCGATTTCGGCGCCACCGCCGGTGGCGGCCATCAGGCCCAGGCGGGCGGCACCCAGCGCGCCGCCGAAGTCACCGGCGGCGGGGACGAGGACGGGGCAATCCAGCGCCGTGGCGATGGCCTTGAGCCAGTAGTCGGATTTCGAGCCGCCGCCGACGGCGAGCAGGCTTTCCAGCTTGGTGCCGGTGGCGGCAAGGGCGTCTCGGCTGTCGCGGAAGGCGAAGGTGACGCCTTCCAGGACGGCGCGGGTGCCTGCGGCGCGGTCGGTCTGGTGTTCAAGGCCCAGAAACGCACCGCGGATGGCGGCGTCGTTCAGGGGGGTCCGCTCTCCGCCAAGGTAGGGCAGGAACAGGGCTTTGCCGGGGGCTTGCAGCGGGCCCAATTCACCGGTGAGGGTGGCGGCGGTCTGGCCGACGAGGGTGGCGTACCAGTTCAGCGCATCTGTTGCCGCCAGCACAACGCCCATCTGGTGCCAGGTGTTGGGCAGGGCGTGGCAGAAGGTGTGGACGGCGGTGGCCGGATCGGGCTGATAGCCGTCATTGGCGGCGAAGAGCACGCCCGAGGTGCCAAGGCTGACAAAGGCCTGACCGGCCTTGACCACGCCGACGCCGACGCCCGCGGCGGCGTTGTCACCCGCGCCGCCCGCCACGACCACGGCTTTCGGCAGGCCCCAGCGGCTGGAAAGTTCGCCGCGGACATGGCCAGAGACGGCGGAGCCTTCGACCAGGCGGGGCATCTGGGCGCGGGTCAGGCCGGTGGCTTTCAAGAGGTCATCCGACCAATCGCGCGCGCCGGTGTCGAACCATGCGGTGCCGGCGGCGTCGGACATTTCGGAGACATGCTCTCCGGTCAGCCAGAGGCGCAGGTAGTCTTTCGGCAGCAGGACCTTGGCGACCTTGGCCCAGATTGCCGGTTCGTGTTTGCGGACCCAGTTCAGCTTGGGTGCGGTGAAGCCCGGGAAGACGATGTTGCCGGTGACGCGGCGGAAGATGGGATCGTGGTCCATCTCTGCCGCTTCCTCGAAGCTGCGGGTGTCGTTCCACAGGATGCATGGCCGCAGCACGTCGTCCGCCCCGTCCAGCAGGGTGGCGCCATGCATGTGGCCCGACAGGCCGATGCCACGGACGGACCCCAGCCCATGGGCCGCCAGCTTGTCAAACACCGCTTCGGCGGCGGTGATCCAGCTGTCGGGGGCTTGCTCGCTCCACCCGTCATGCGGGCGCTGGACGGTCAGGGGGGACACGGCTTCCGCCACCACCTTCTGATCGTCGTTGATGAGAATGCCCTTCAGGCCCGAGGTGCCAAGGTCCAGTCCGATATACATCACGCAGCCTTTGCCGGTTTCTTGCCGAGGATGATCATGCCGAGGATGTCTTCATCGGTCACCTCGTTCACATTCACGGTGCCGACCAGCTGGCCGTTCTTCATCACCGAGGCGCGGTCGCAGAGTTTCATGACGTTGTGAATGTCATGTTCGATCAGGAAGATGCCAAGGCCCTGGGCCTTCAGCTCTTCGATCAGCTCTGAGACCATCTGGGTTTCATGCGGACCAAGGGCGGCGGTGGGTTCGTCCATGATCAGGATTTTCGCGTTGAAATAGACCGCGCGGGCGATGGCGACGGACTGGCGCTGGCCGCCGGACAGCGCGGACACCGGCACGTTGAACTTGCGGAAGTTCGGGTTCAGGCGGCCCATGATCTTGCGGGTTTCAGCCTCCATCGCGGATTCGTCGAGGAATCCGCGCGACGACACCAGTTCCCGGCCGAGGAACAGGTTGGAGGCGGCGTCGAGGTTGTCGGCCAGGGCGAGGGTCTGGTAGATCGTTTCGATGTTCTGGGCGCGGGCGTCGCGGGGGTTGTTGATCTCGACCTTCTGGCCGTTGATCAGGATGTCGCCGCTGTCGGCCTTGTAAGCGCCCGACAGGCACTTGATCAGCGTGGATTTGCCCGCACCGTTGTGGCCCAGAAGGCCCACGACCTCACCCGGGTGCAGGTCGACCGTGACGTGATCAACCGCCTTGATGCCCCCGAAGGAAATCGAGATGTCGCGCATCTCGACCAGAGGGGTGCCTTTGACTGCGTTTGCCATGTTGTCCCTCACTTGGTTTTCTTGCGGTAGATGTTGTCGACATAGACCGCCACGACCAGAACCGCGCCGACCACCATGCTTTGGATCGAGGTGTCAAAGCCGATCAGCACCATGCCGGTGCGCAGGGATTCCATGACCAGCGCGCCGAGGATCGCGCCGTAGATCGTGCCGACGCCACCCGCCAGAGAGGTGCCCCCGATGACGGCGGCGGCGATGACGTAGAGCTCGTCCGAGAGGCCAAGCGCGTTGGTGGCCGAGTTCAGGCGGGCCGAGGAGACGACGGCGGAGAGGCCCGCCAGCATGCCCATCAGCGCGTAGATGCGGACCAGCATCCATTTGGTGTTGATGCCGGCCAGGGCCGCCGCCTCGGGGTTGCCCCCGATGGCGAAGACATAGCGGCCAAAGCGGGTGCGGGTCATCAGGAAGGTCATGCAGATGCCGACGACGGCGAGGATCAGGACCGGGATGGCGTAGCCGTGGCTGATGAACAGGCCTTCGGGCGGCACGGTGATGTTGTTGGCGGCGGCATAGGCCTTCACGATGCCGGCGGGCCAGGGGTAGGAGTTGACCAGAAGGGTGGCCCCGATGATCAGGCCGCAGCCGAGGATGGCCATGAAGATCTCGGCCCACATCGGGCGGGTGGCGAACTGGTGCTTTTGCCGGTTGGCGCGGCCCGAGCGCAGCGCCAGCAGCACCGCGACGCAGCCAAGCGCCCCCACGACCCAGCTGCCCCAATAGCCAATCGCCCCGTAAGGCCCGCCGCCCAGCAGGGCGAAGTCGGCATCGACCGGGGAAATCGTCTTGCCGTTGGCGACAAGGAAGGCGGCGCCGCGGAAGAACATCAGCCCGCCGAGTGTGACGATGAAGGAGGGAATGCCAAGATAGGCGATCAGCAGGCCGTTGAAGGTGCCGACGACGATGCCCAGTAGCATGCCGACAATCACGGTGATCACCCAGATCATCGGGCTGCCAAGGCCCAGGTAATCCGGCAGGATGTTGACCTGCAGCACGCCCATGATCATGGCGATGAAGCCGAGGACCGAGCCGACCGACAGGTCGATGTTGCGCGTGACGATGATCAGCACCATCCCCGTCGCCATGATCCCGATCGACGAGGTCTGGACCGACAGGTTCCACAGGTTGCGCGGCGTCAGGAACGCCCCGCCGTCGCGGAAGATCGCGCCGTAGAAGTGAAAGCCCAGCCAGATCACCAGAAGCGCGCCCGCCATGCCCAGAAGGCGGGTGTCGATCTCGGTGGCTTTCAGGAAGCGGGTCACGGGGTTGGCGGCAGCGTCGGCCGTGCTAAGCGGCGGGGTCGGTCGGGTCTGATCGCTCATGCGCTCATCCTCCTCGTCATCTGACCGTTGAAATTCAGGCGGGGAACGGTCTTGCACCGCAACATCCCGCAAAAACGGAGCGGGCAGAGGCCCGGCTCGTCGTAAAGGAAGACCGGCGCCACCCAAGGGCGGCGCCGGAGATCAGGTCAGGCCTTACTTGCAGGCGGCGACGTCGGGCAGGGCACCTTCACAGGCTTGCGCCTTGGTGATGTGGCCGCCGTCGATGGCGAGGTTCAGCGTGTCCTTGGTCAACGCCGTCGGCGTCAGCAGGATCGCGTTCATCTCGACCTTTTTCGGGCCGTCAGAGAACTTCACAGCGCCCTTGATGGCGTCCATCTTGGCGCCGTCTGCCAGCTGTGCGGCGATTTCGCCGGCAGCCTTGCCCAGAGCGCGGCTGTCTTTCCAGACCGAAACGGTCTGGGTGCCACGTGCCACGCGGTTGATCGCGGCAAGGTCACCGTCCTGGCCGCCCAAGGCAACCGTCAGGCCCTGTGCTGCCAAGGCGGCGGCAGCGCCACCGGCCATGCCGTCGTTTTCCGACAGAACGGCGTCAACCTTGTTGTTGTTGGCGGTCAGGATCTGCTCCATGTTCTTCTGAGCATTTTCCGGCTTCCAGCCGTCCGAGAACGACTCGCCGACGATCTTGATATCGCCCTTCTTCACGGCATCGCCGATGACCGACATCATGCCTTGCAGCAGGAAGCCCGCGTTCGGATCGCCCGGGTCGCCCTTGATGATGGCATAGTTGCCCTTCGGAACGGCCTTCGAGACTTCGGTGGCGATGATCTTGCCGACGCCGATGTTGTCGAAGGTCAGATAGAAGGTGCGGTTGTCTTCGATCAGGCGGTCGTAGCCGATGACCGGGATGTTTTCGGCAGCGGCCTTGTCGACGGCCGGCCCGATGGCATCCTTGTCCCAGGCGTTGATGATCAGGACATTGGCGCCTTGCGCGATCAGCGCGTCGACGTCATTGAGCTGCTTTTCCGACGAGGATTGCGCATCGGCGGAGATGTAGGTGTCACCCGCAGCTTCGATCGCGGCCTTCATGGCAGCTTCGTCGATTTTCCAACGCTCTTCCTGGAAGCTGGCCCACGACACGCCAATCTTCTTGCCATTGGCATAAGCGGCGGTCGAAAGACCGGTCGCCGCGATGATCGCGGCCAAAAGTATCTTACGCATTCAAATCCTCCCATGGATGCGGCCAGCGTATGGCCGTCCCTGCAGATTCGCCGGGACTGGGCGGAAATTGCCGCGAATAAATTCAGTTGTCAAAATAAAAGTGATGGGCCACACTGGAACGTGTCGGATTGCGGGCAGATTTTACGCCGCAATGCGGAAAATATGACAGAAGCAGTGACCGAAATCCAAAGTCGTTGCGTAGGGCGGTTGGGCTTTCGTTCGGGGTGTGAAGAAATGCGCAGGGGACTGCCCGGATCATCGGAAGACGACATGCGCGTGGGCTGCGGCCCGCTGATTGCGCCGTGGTCTGAACAGATGCGCCCGCTGCGGCAGCAGATTTTCGACCGGGTGCGCGCCTCGGGTCTGGTGGCGCGGGTGCAGTTGGCCAAGGACCTGGGGGTCTCGCCGGCTTCGGTGACCACGATGACTTCGGAACTGATCGAGGCGGGGCTGATCGAAGAGGTGGCGGTGCCGCGCGAGATCGATTCCGGGCGCGGGCGTCCGGCGGTGGCCTTAGGCGTGCGCGGCGCGGCGCATTGCGTGGTGGGCATGAAACTGTCGGACCGTGAGCATACCGCCGTGGTGGTGGATTTTGCCGGCACCATGCTGGCCGATGCCGCGATTGCGCGCGAGCCCGGACCCTCGACCCTGCCCGCCATGCTGGACGCGGTGGAGCACCTGCTGGATCAGGTCTGCGCCAAGGCCGGGCTGGCGCGGGCCGATCTGTCGGCGGTTGGGATCGGCGTGCCGGGGTTTGTCGATCATACCGAGGGCATGGTGCACTGGTCCTCGACCCTGACCGAACGGGCGGTGCCGCTGGCCTCGGCGGTGCAGGGGCGGCTGGGCCTGCCGGTCACGATCGACAACGATGCCAATCTGGTGGCGCTGGCGGAGCTGTGGTTCGGCGCCGGGCGCGCGCTGGCCGATTTCGCGGTGGTGACGATCGAGCATGGCGTCGGCATGGGCTTTGTGATGAACCACCGCATCTATCGGGGCGCGCAGCGTCTGGGGCTGGAACTGGGCCACACCAAGGTGCAGCTGGACGGCGCGCTGTGCCGCTGCGGCCAGCGCGGCTGTCTGGAGGCCTATGTCGCCGACTATGCCCTCGCGCGCGAGGCGGTGACGGCGCTGAACCTCAACCACAGCCAAAGCCTGTCGATGCCGGTGCTGCTGGAAAGCCTGTATCAGCACGCCAAGGCCGGCAATGGCACGGCGCGCAGCATCTTCCGCCGGGCCGGGCGCTATCTGGCGATGGGGCTGGCCAATGTCGTCAACCTGTTCGATCCCGCGCTGATCATCCTGTCCGGCGAGCGGATGAAGTACGACTATCTTTATGCCGCCGAAACCCTGGCCGAGATGCAGGATCTGGTGATCAACTCGGGCCGTCCCAGACCGCCGATCGAGATCCACGCCTGGGGCGATCTTCTGTGGGCGCATGGCGCGGCGGCGCTGGCGCTGTCGGTGGTCACGGAAAAGGCGCTGGCGGTGCAACGGGATATGGCGGCGCAGTGATGCTTTCGCGGCACTGTCCCCGCGCGGTGTCCGCGTAGGGTGGGGTTGAACCCCACCCTACCAGAGGCGTCAGGCTGCCACGACCGTGTAACCCGCAGCCGCCATCACGCGGTGCAGTTCCTTGTTGCCCTTGGTCGACCATTCCAGCGGCGGCGCCTTCTTGGGGTCCTGCTCGGCTTCCACGACGAACCAGCCTTCATAGCCGTACCCGGCCAGCTTCTTCACGATGGCTTCGAAATCGAGGCTGCCATCGCCCGGCACCGTGAAGGCACCCTTCACCACGGCGTCGAGGAAGCTTTCCTTGCTGCGGTCCAGCGCGTTGATGACATCCATCCGCACGTCCTTGGTGTGGACATGGGTGATCCGGGCATGGTGGTTGTCGATGGCGCGCAAGACGTCGCCGCCGGCAAAGGCCAGGTGGCCGGCGTCAAACAGCAGCGGGATGCCCGCGCCGGAGTGTTTCATGAACAGGTCCAGCTCGGCTTCCGTCTCGATCACCGCGGCCATGTGGTGGTGGTAGGACAGCGGCATGCCCTGTTCGGCGCACCATTCGCCGAACTTGGTCATGTTGCGGGCATAGGCCTTGATCTGCTCTTCGTCGAGTTTCGGCTTCGTGGACAAGGGCTTGGAGCGGTCGCCCTGCACCGAGCGCGCCACTTCGCCGTAAACGATGCACGGCGCCTTGGCTGCGATGAACAGGTCCATCTGGGCGCGGATGCGGTCCTTGTTCTCTTCCAGATCGCCCTCCAGCACGGTGCCCGAGAACCAGCCGCCGCAGACCGAAATCCCGTATTTGGTCAGGATCGGCCCCAGTTCGCCCATGTTCATCGGGAAGCGGCGGCCGGTTTCCATGCCGGTATAGCCTGCGACCGAGGCTTGCCGCAGGCATTCCTCAAGGCTCACGTCATCGGACAGTTCCACCAGATCGTCGTTCCACCAGCAGATCGGGGAAATCCCCAGCTTGGCTTTCAGCATCGCAGCACCTTTGGGTTTGGATTTTCCTTGGCCTAGCGATTCCTCCGATTCCCGGCAAGAGGTGTAGAATAAAAATTCCAAAAATGGCGCATCTTGTCACAGACATGTCATCGTTTCACGTCGGTGTCGCGGGGGATTTTCGGGTTGCGAAAGCGGCCCGGGGGACTATGTTCACCCTCCCTTCCAAAGGAGACTGCCATGGCCAGCCCGCGTCCCATTGCCCAGATCATCGCCAGCGAAATCGCAGCCACGCCGGGTCAGGTTCAGGCGGCAGTGGAGCTGTTGGATGCCGGCTCTACCGTGCCCTTCATCGCGCGCTATCGCAAAGAGGTGACCGGGGGGCTGGATGACACGCAACTGCGCAACCTGGCCGAACGGTTGGTCTATCTGCGCGAATTGCAGGCACGGCGCGAGGGGATTGCCGCCTCGATCACCGAGCAGGGCAAGATGACGGAGGCCCTGGCCAAGGCGATTGCCGGGTCGGTGACGAAGGCGGAGCTGGAAGATCTGTATCTGCCCTACAAGCCCAAGCGCCGGACCAAGGCGATGATTGCGCGGGAACTGGGGTTGCAGGGGCTTTATGAGGCCATCGTGGCGGATCATGCGGCCGATCCGGTGAAGCTGGCGGCGGCTTATGTGAAAGAGGGTGTCCCGGATACCAAGGCCGCGCTGGAGGGGGCGCGGGATATTCTGGCCGAGGGTTTGGCCGAGAATGCCGACCTTCTGGGCCGCCTGCGCCACCATATGAAGCAGGTGGCGCGGCTGTCTGCCAAGGGTGTGGCGGGCAAAGAGGCGGAAGGGGCGAAATTCTCGGACTATTTCGCGCATTCCGAACCCTGGCATTCGGCCCCGAGCCACCGGGTGCTGGCGATGCTGCGCGGGCAGAACGAGGGGGTCCTGGCGCTGGATCTTGAGGTGGACCCAGAGGCTGCGAAGGGCGAAAGCCCCTGTGAACGGGCCTGCGCCGCGGTTGTTGGCGCCTCTGGCCGTGGTCCGGGCGATGCCTGGCTGCGGGAGGCTGCGGCCTGGGCGTGGCGGATCAAGCTGCGCACCAGTCTGACGCTGGACCTGATGGGCGAGATGCGCGAGCGGTCAGAGACCGAAGCGATCCGGGTTTTTGCGCGGAATTTGAAGGACTTGCTCTTGGCCGCGCCGGCCGGGGGGAAGGCCACGATGGGGCTGGACCCCGGCATCCGGACGGGTGTCAAGGTGGCGGTGGTCGATGCCACGGGCAAGGTGGTGGCCACGGATGTCATCTATCCGTTCCAGCCGAAGAGTGAGGTGCGGCAGAGCCAAGTCACCTTGGCGCGGTTGATCGGGGCGCATGGCGTCCGGTTGATCTCGATTGGCAATGGCACCGGGTCTCGGGAGACCGAGAAGCTTGTGGCCGATATGCTGGCGGTCTTGCCGGGCGAGAAGCCCACCAAGGTGATCGTGAGCGAGGCAGGGGCCTCGGTCTATTCGGCGTCGGAACTGGCGGCCAAGGAGTTTCCGGATCTGGATGTGAGTTTGCGGGGGGCTGTCAGCATTGCGCGGCGCTTGCAGGACCCCTTGGCGGAGCTGGTGAAGATCGAACCCAAGGCGATTGGGGTTGGGCAATATCAACATGATGTGGATCAAAGCCGTTTGGGGCGCAGCCTTGGTGAGGTGGTGGAAGACGCCGTGAACGCGGTGGGGGTGGAGTTGAACACGGCCTCGGCCCCCTTGCTGGCGGCGGTTTCCGGGCTTTCGGCGGGCTTGGCGCAGGCGATCGTGGCGCACCGCGATGCGAATGGGCCGTTCAAGACGCGGAAAGAGCTGCTGAAAGTGGCGCGGCTGGGGCCGAAGGCCTTTGAACAGGCGGCAGGGTTCTTGCGCATCCGCGGCGGGGCGGAGCCGTTGGATGCGTCAAGCGTTCACCCGGAGGCCTATGATGTCGCTCGGAAAATCGTGGCGGCCTGTGGGCGGGACATTCGGGCGATCATGGGGGATTCTGCCGCGTTGGCGCGGCTGGACCCGCGGGCCTTTGTCGATGAAAAGTTCGGGTTGCCGACGGTGAAGGACATTCTGGCGGAGTTGGAGAAACCGGGCCGTGACCCACGCCCCGAGTTCAAGACGGCGACCTTTGCCGAAGGTGTCAATGAGATCAAGGACTTGAAGGTTGGGATGCTGCTGGAGGGCACCGTCACCAACGTCGCGGCCTTTGGGGCATTTGTTGATATCGGCGTGCATCAGGACGGTTTGGTGCATGTCAGCCAGTTGGCCGACACGTTCGTGAAAGACCCCCATGCGGTGGTCAAGGCGGGGGATGTTGTGCAGGTGCGGGTGGTCGAGGTGGATGCCGCCAGAAAGCGCATCGCCCTGACAATGAAGAAGGATTCCAGCGGAGCGCGCGAGCAGGTGCGGGAACGGGGGGCCGCGGCACAAGGCCAAGCGGCACCGAAGGGCAAGCCGGGGCCGATGCAGGCGGCGCCGAAAGCGCAGCCGTCCTCGGGCGGGGCTTTTGCCGACGCGTTGAAGGGCAAGTTTCCGGGCCGCTGACGGTTCGCGGCGCGGTCGAAGCCACGAATTTTCGTCGAAAATTCGAGAAAGTCCAATTTTCGACGAAAATTGGAAGCCAGATTTTCGCCGAAAATCTGGCCGCAAAATCTTCGTCGAAGATTTTGGCTTAGCTGGCCGATCCACCGACGGTGAGGCCGCCGATCATCAGGGTGGGTTGACCCACCCCCACCGGAACCCATTGCCCGGCCTTGCCGCAGTTGCCGATGCCGGGGTCAAGCTTGAGGTCGTTGCCGATGGCGCGGATCTGCTTGAGCGCGGTGGCACCGTCGCCGATCAGAGTGGCGCCTTTGACGGCGTTGCCTATCACGCCGTTCTTGACGCGGTATGCCTCGGTGCAGGAGAACACGAACTTTCCGTTGGTGATGTCGACCTGACCGCCACCGAAGCCCACGGCATAGATGCCGTCTTTCAGGCTGGCGACGATGCTTTCGGGGCTGTCGGTGCCGGCCAGCATGTAGGTGTTGGTCATGCGCGGCATCGGGATATGGGCGAAGCTTTCGCGCCGGCCATTGCCAGTGGCGGCCACACCCATCAGGCGGGCGTTCTGGCGGTCTTGCATGTAGCCAACCAGAATGCCGTCTTCGATCAGGACATTGCGCTGCGAGGGCGTGCCCTCGTCATCGACCGAGATCGAGCCGCGACGGTTGGGAATTGTGCCATCGTCCAGTACGGTCACGCCCTTGGCGGCGATCTGCTGGCCCATGAGGCCGGCGAAGGCCGAGGTTTGCTTGCGGTTGAAATCCCCCTCGAGCCCGTGGCCGATGGCTTCGTGCAAGAGGATGCCGGGCCAGCCAGGCCCGAGGACGACATCCATCATCCCGGCCGGGGCGGGTTCGGCGTGCAGGTTGACAAGGGCGATGCGCAAGGCTTCGCGCAATTGGGCTTGCCAGAAGGCGGGTTCCAGCAGGGCGGCCAGACCGTGGCGGCCGCCGCCACCGGTGCCGCCTTGTTCGCGCTTGCCGTTTTCCTCGACCACGACCGAGACGTTCAGGCGGGCCATCGGGCGGATGTCGGACAGGCGCAGGCCTTCGGGGCGCAGGATCTCGACCTCTTGCAGGCCGGCGGCGATGGTTGCCGAGACCTGGATGACACGGGGGTCAAGCGCGCGGGCGTAGGCGTCAATCTCTTTCAGGATGTCGATCTTGGCGGCGAAGACGGCATCGGCCATCGGATCGGCATCGGTGTAAAGCTTGATGTTGGTGCCCTTGGGGGGCGGGGCCATGGTGCCGCCGCCATCGCCCACCGCCAGTTTCGTGGTCTCGGACGCACGCTTCATGGCGGATTCGGAGATTTCGGTGGCATGGGCATAGCCTGCGACTTCGCCGCGCACGGCGCGCAGGCCAAAGCCTTCGGAGGCGTCGTAGCTGGCGGTCTTGATGCGGCGGTCATCCAGCACGATGGCCTCGGACCGGCGGCGTTCGAGGAACAGCTCGCCGTCATCGGCGCCGGATGTGGCGTCGCGCAGGATGGCCAGGGCGGCGGCCTCGTCGAGGTTGGTTTCAAACGGGCGGAAGGGGGCGTCGGTCATGTCGGGGGCTTTCCAAGGGATGGATGCAACCTAGGTGTTGCGCGAGGGCATCGCAAGGCGGCGGCGATGACTTCCTTGTGGCGGGGCAGGGTGCGGTTGCCCCGTTCTGTGGGCGCCACCTGTTGCCGGAGCGGGCGAAGCGGTGGGCAAATTCGGGCGCCGGGCCTTGAAACTGCAGCCAGCGCACCATCTTCCTCTTCACTTTCTCTTGTCGCCGCCCGGCTAATATGGTTTCAGGAGCGACAGAAACAACGGGATTCTGCCTGGCATCAGGCATGTCCGAAATAGGCGGCGGGACAGCCGCGTAGGGAACGGGAATTGAACATGAGTGTTATGACCCAACTTCGCGGTCTTTCGTCTCTGGTGCTGGCCGGTGTGACGACTTTGGCGCTGGCTGGTTCGGCAGCGGCAGAGGCTTTGCAGGAAATCGGCGTTCCGCAGGCGGAGAAGATGGGCTTTCAGCCGCCGTCGACCCCGGTTGCCGTGGAAGCGCAGGGGCTTGAGACGATGGTCATGTGGATCATCTCGGTGATCACGGTGTTTGTCTGTGTGTTGCTGCTGTATGTGATCTTCCGCTTCAACGCCAAGCGCAACCCGGTGCCGGCGAAGTTCACCCACAACACGCCGCTGGAAGTGGCATGGACGCTGGTGCCGATCCTGGTGCTGGTGTTCGTGGGCTCGTTCTCGCTGCCGGCGCTGTTTGATCAGATGGAAATTCCTGCGGCCGATCTGACCGTGAAGGTCACCGGCAACCAGTGGTTCTGGTCCTATGCCTATCCGGATGCGAACGTGTCGTTCGACTCGGTTCTGCTGGAGAAGAAGGATCTGGCCGCGGCGGGCTACAAGGACAGCGACTATCTGCTGGCCGTCGACAACGCGCTGGTCGTGCCGGTGAACAAGGTGGTCAAGGTCGAGATGACCGGGGCTGACGTGATCCACGCCTGGGCTGTGCCGGCGTTTGCTGTGATGCACTCGGCCGTGCCGGGCCGTCTGGGCGAGACCTGGTTCAAGGCGACGCAGGAAGGCATCTACTTCGGCCAGTGCACCACGCTGTGCGGTCAGGGCCACGCCTACATGCCGATCGAAGTGAAGGTTGTGAGCCAGGAAGCCTACGACAAGTGGCTGGAGCAGGCCAAGGGCGGCAACTATCAGCTCGCCTCGAACTGAGGTTTGCGGCGGAACCAATGGCAGGGGCCCCCGCGCGGGGGCCTTCGTCTTGCAGGGACTAGGGAAAGCTGGGCACATGACGGATACGCAGGTTTTCAGTGACGCGGGCGCAAGCGCTGACGTTGCGGCGGCCGAGCCGGGCTTTGGCGATTTCGTGCAGCTTCTGAAGCCGCGCGTGATGTCTTTGGTCATCTTCACGGCCTTTGTGGGGATGATCGTGGCGCCGGTGCATCTGCCGCCGGTGGCCTCTTTCACCGCGATCCTGTTCATCGCGCTTGGCGCGGGGGCGTCCGGTGCGCTGAACATGTGGTGGGATGCCGATATTGATGCGCTGATGCGGCGGACCATGAAGCGCCCGGTGCCGTCGGGCCGCGTGCAGCCGGGCGAGGCCTTGGGGCTTGGCATGGCGCTGTCGGTGGCTTCGGTGATCATGCTGGCGCTGGCGGCCAATCTGTTGGCGGCGGGGCTGCTGGCCTTCACCATCTTCTTTTACGTTGCGATCTATTCGATCTGGCTGAAGCGCCTGACGCCGCAGAACATCGTGATCGGTGGCGCGGCCGGGGCTTTCCCGCCGATGATCGGCTGGGTGGCGATGACCGGGTCAGTCTCGCTGGAAGCCTTCCTGATGTTCGCGCTGATTTTCATGTGGACGCCGCCGCACTTCTGGGCCTTGGCGCTGTTCATGAAGGACGACTATTCCAAGGCCGGGATTCCGATGCTGACGGTGACGCATGGCCGCAAGTCCACCCGGCGGCATGTCATGGTCTACACGGTTCTGCTGGCCCCTGTGGCGCTGGCGCTGGGGTTCACCTCGATTGGCGGGCCGGTCTATCTGGCAACTGCGGCGGTCTTGAACGCGGTCTTCCTGTGGGGGGCCTGGCGCATCGTGCGGCGTGACGAGGTCATGGCCGAAGCGGACAAGTACAAGGTGGAAAAGAAAGTCTTCACCTTCTCGTTGCTTTACCTTTTCGGGCATTTCGGCGCATTGCTGGCTGAGGCCGTGCTGCATGGCCTTGGATACGGAGCACTGTGATGGCCTTCAAACCCGAGCATGAAATTTACGGTCGCCGCCTGTCGCGCAACGTGGGCGTGGGCGTGGCGCTGGCGGCTTTCGTCATCCTGTCCTTCGCGCTGACGGTCGAGAAGGTGACGCATGGCGACCCGATGCACGCCCTTGAGGGCAAGGGCGCGGTCAATCCCGACGGCACGCCGATCGTGCCCGGTGCCGTGGTTCAGGACGGCAACTGATGACCGAGCGTACCCCTCAACAAAAGACGGCGCGCTGGCTGGTGCTGGTGGCACTGGTCATGGTGTCGCTGTCGTTTGCGGCGGTGCCGTTCTATTCGTGGTTCTGCAAGACGACCGGCTTTGGCGGCACGACCTCGGTCGCCAAGCACGCGCCCGCACAGCCGCTGGAGCAGACGGTGACGGTGCGCTTTGACGCCTCCAAGGACCGCGACATGCCCTGGACCTTCAAGCCGGTGCAGAATTCCATGGTCCTGCACATCGGCGAGACGGGGCTGGCGTTCTTTGAGGCCTCTAACCCGACCGACCATGCCGTGGCGGGGCAGGCCAGCTACAATGTCACCCCGGATGCGGCGGGCGGCTACTTCACCAAGATCGCCTGTTTCTGCTTCACCGCCCAGATTCTGCAGCCGGGTCAGACCGTGCAGATGCCCGTCACCTTCTACGTTGACCCTGCCATCGTGAACGACCGCGAAAGCAAATATGTCAACGAGATCACCCTATCCTACACGTTCCACCAAATCCCGCTGGATGTCGCCGAGGCAGCCCTTGCCCAGACGACGTCCAAGCCGATAAACTGACACATAAGAAACGAGGGAGCCCGAGCCATGGCCACCGAAGCTGCGCACGCCAAGAACCACGACTACCATATTCTGCCGCCGTCGCTGTGGCCCTTCCTGGGGGCCGTGTCGGCCTTCCTGATGCTGGGCGGCATGGTGATTTGGATGAACCACGGCGCTTCGACCCGGGGCACGCCGTTTGTGGCGCTGATCGGGCTGCTGGGGGTGTTGTACACCATGTACGGCTGGTGGTCGGCGGTCATCCGCGAGGCCAACACCGGCGACCATACCCCGGTCGTCCGCATCGGCCTGCGCTATGGCTTCATCATGTTCATCATGTCCGAAGTGATGTTCTTTGCCGCCTGGTTCTGGACCTTCTTCAAGCACCGTCTGTATCCGATGGGACCGCTGAGCCCGATCCAGGACGGTGTCTGGCCGCCCGCCGGGATCGAGACCTTCAACCCCTGGCACCTGCCGATCATCAACACGCTGATCCTGCTGTGCTCGGGTGCGGCGGCGACCTGGGCGCACCATGCGCTGGTGCATGACAACAACAACCGCAAGGACATGAAGCAGGGGTTGGCGCTGG
The DNA here is from genome assembly GCF_964946895.1 of Stagnihabitans sp. Taxonomy (NCBI): domain Bacteria; kingdom Pseudomonadati; phylum Pseudomonadota; class Alphaproteobacteria; order Rhodobacterales; family Paracoccaceae; genus Stagnihabitans; species Stagnihabitans sp. The sequence goes on from NZ_CBBQHX010000005.1 coordinate 66,863, forward strand.
CCGTCATTCTGGGCGTGATGTTCACCTGCTTCCAGGCTTACGAATACGCCCATGCGGGCTTCTCGTTTGCCGGCAACATCTATGGCGCGTCGTTCTTCATGGCGACGGGCTTCCACGGCGCCCACGTCATCATCGGGTCGATCTTCCTGCTGATCTGCCTGATCCGCACCTATCAGGGCGATTTCACCCCCGAGGCCCACATCGGCTTTGAAGCGGCAGCCTGGTACTGGCACTTCGTGGACGTGGTCTGGCTGTTCCTGTTCGCGGCGGTCTACGTCTGGGGTCAGGGCTGACCCCAAGGCTGGGGGGCTTCGCGTCCCCCCAGACCCCCCTGCGGGATATTTGGACCTGGATGAGAAGGGGGCGCGGGGTTTGCGCCCCTTTTGCTTTGGCGGAGAGATGTGATGCGGCGGATGATCGGGCCTGTGCTGTTTGGGGTGATCGGGGTGGCTACTCTGCTCTCGCTGGGCGTTTGGCAGCTGGAGCGGCTGACCTGGAAAGAGGCCAAGCTGGCCGCAATCAACCATATGCTGGTCGATGCGCCGGTGGCTTTGCCTGCCGCCGTGACGCTGGAGGCGGACCGCTATCGCGGGGTGACCGTGACCGGCGCCTACACGGGCGAAGTGGTTTTCAAGCTGGACAGCCTGCAGGATCAGGGCCCGGGCAAGAAGGTGATTGCGGTGTTCCAGACCGCCGATGGGCGGCGGGTTCTGGTGGACCGGGGGATCTGGCTGGATGGCACCACGGCCACGCCGGCGGCCGGGCATGCAGCGACCGTGGTCGGCAATCTGGACTGGCCGCAGGAGGCTGACAGCTACACGCCGCCGCCCGACCCCAAGACCGGGTTGTGGTTTGCCCGCGATGTGCCGGCGATGGCCAGGGTCCTCAACACCGAGCCGACACTTATTGTCGCGCGCGCACCCACCGGTGACGGGATTGTGCCGATGCCGCTGGACACATCCTCTATTCCCAATGACCACTGGCAATATGCCATGACATGGTTTTCGTTGGCTCTTGTCTGGTTCGTGATGACAGTCTTTCTGTTGTGGCGTATCAGGCAGCAAAGTTCGAAGGCGGCATGATGCGTTATATCTCTACCCGGGGTACGGCCCCGGTCCTGACATTCGGCGAAGCGATGATGACCGGGCTGGCGCGCGATGGCGGGCTTTATGTGCCCCAAGCGGTGCCGCAGTTTTCAAGTGCGGACTTCGCGGCACTGGCGGGCAAGTCTTATGAAGAGATTGCCTTTGCGGTGATGAAGCCCTTCATGGGCGATACCTTCACGGATGACGAATTCCGAGGGCTGATCGCCAAGGCCTATGCGGGATTTGGCCATCCGGCGCGGGCGCCCTTGAAGCAGCTGGCCCCGAACCATTTCCTGCTGGAGCTGTTCCACGGGCCGACGCTGGCCTTCAAGGACTTCGCCATGCAGTTGATCGGGCAGATGATGCAGGCGGACTTGGCCAAGTCGGGCGAACGGATCACCATTGTCGGCGCGACCTCGGGCGATACCGGGTCGGCGGCGATCGAGGCGTTTCGGGGCTTGGCCAATGTCGATGTGTTCATCCTGTTCCCGCATGGCCGGGTCAGTGATGTGCAGCGGCGGCAGATGACAACCCCGACCGAGGCGAATGTCCATGCGCTGGCGATTGACGGGTCATTTGACGATGCGCAGGCGCGGGTCAAGGACATGTTCAACGACTTCGCCTTCCGCGACGGCGTTCGGCTGGCGGGCGTGAACTCGATCAACTGGGCGCGGGTGCTGGCGCAGGTGGTGTACTATGTCAGCAGCGCGGTGAGCCTTGGCGCGCCGCATCGGAAGGTCAGCTTCACGGTGCCGACGGGAAATTTCGGTGACATTTTCGCCGGGTATATCGCGCGCTCGATGGGGTTGCCGATTGAGCAACTGGTGATCGCCACCAATCAGAACGACATTCTGGATCGGGCGCTGCGATCTGGTGCCTATGCGATGGATGGCGTGAAGCCGTCGATCAGCCCCTCGATGGACATTCAGGTGTCGTCGAACTTCGAACGCGCCTTGTTTGATGCCTACGGGCGGGATGGGGCGGCGGTTGCAGCCCTGATGGACGAGGTAAAGGCGGGCGGGTTCACGATTTCGCAAGCCGCTTTGCAGATGCTGCGGGCGACCTTTGCGTCGGGGCGGTGTTCGGAAGCGGAGACGCTGGCGACGATCCAGCGCACCTTTGCCGAGACCGGCGAGTTGCTGTGTCCGCATGGCGCGGTGGGGGTCAAGGTGGCGGAAGAGCATTTGGGGCCTGTCCCGATGATCACGCTGGCCACGGCGCATCCGGCGAAGTTCCCGGATGCGGTTGAGCAAGCCTCGGGCCTGCGGCCCGGCTTGCCGCCGCGCATGGCGGATTTGTTTGACCGGCCCGAACGGGTCACACGGGTGCCCAATGACCTTGGTGCCCTTCAATCTTTGGTCCGCGAAAGGATCGCCCGGTGACTGTACGCCTGACCACGCTCGACAATGGCCTTCGGATCGTGACCGAGCATATGGCGGGGCTGAAAAGCGCCTCTGCCGGGATTTGGGTGATGGCGGGCGGGCGGCATGAGCGGCCTGAACAGAACGGCATTGCCCACTTTCTGGAGCATATGGCCTTCAAAGGGACCGAAAAACGCACGGCCTTGCAGATTGCCGAGGAGATCGAGGACGTTGGTGGATATATCAACGCCTATACCTCGCGTGAGATGACGGCCTATTACGCGCGGGTGTTGGAAAGCGATGTGGGGCTGGCGCTGGATGTGATTGGGGATATCGTCCTCAACCCCGCCTTCCATGAGGCGGATATCGAGACCGAACGGCATGTCATCCTGCAGGAAATCGGGCAGGCGCTGGATACGCCGGACGATATCGTGTTCGACTGGCTGCAAGAGGTGTCCTACCCCGACCAACCGTTTGGCCGCACGATCCTTGGGCCCGAGGAGCGGGTTGGCGCGTTTTCGGCTGCGGATCTGAAGGGCTTTGTCGGTGAACGCTATGCGCCCGGAGAGATGATCCTGTCGGCGGCGGGGGCGGTGGACCATGACGCCATCGTGCGCGAGGCGCAGGCCACGTTCGGCGGATTAAAGGCGCGGCCCGCGCTGGGGTTCGACGTGGCGCGTTTTGCCGGGACCGAGCGGCGCGAGGTCAAGGATTTGGAGCAGGTCCATTTCGCCATGGCCTTTGACGGGCCGGGCTATCGCCATGCCGATGTGCATACGGCGCAGGTCTATGCCACGGCGATGGGCGGCGGCATGTCCTCGCGTCTGTTCCAGAAGATCCGCGAAGAGCGGGGCCTGTGCTACTCGATCTTCGCGCAGGCGGGTGCTTATGAGGATGCAGGTCAGATCACCTTGTATGCCGGAACCTCGGAGGACGAGATCGAGGATCTGATGCATCTGACGATGGATGAGATGAAGCGCGCGGCCGAAGACATGACCGACGCCGAAGTGGCGCGGGCGCGGGCCCAGATCAAGGCCGGGATGCTGATGGGGCTGGAAAGCGCCTCGTCCCGGGCAGAACGGATTGCGCGGCTGATGGCGATCTATGGCCGGGTGCCGGATGTCGACGAGGTGGTGGCCAAGATCGACGCCGTCACCACGGCGGATGTGCGCCGCTTTGCCGAAGGGCTGACCACGGCGGGATCGGCGCTGGCGCTGTACGGCCCGGTTGAGGCGGCCCCGACGCTGGAGGCAATCCGGGAAAGGTTGCGCGGCTGATGTTCGGCCTGAAGAAGAAGCCGAAGATCGAGACAGAGCGCATGACGCTGCGCTTGCCCAGCCATGCCGATTACCGCACCTGGGCCGAGTTGCGCGAAGGATCCGCCGATCATCTGGTGCAATGGGAGCCGGTGCGGGCGCCCGATCATCTGTCCCGCAAGGCCTTTACCAACCGGGTCTACTGGGCGGCGCGGGCCGAGGCGCAGGGCACGGCGCTGCCGCTTATGCTGATCCGCCGGGCCGACAACCTGCTGATCGGGGCGATTACGCTGGACAATATCCGCCGCGGGCCGGTGCAGGCGGGGACTTTGGGCTATTGGATCGGCCGGCCCCACGCCCGGCAAGGCTATATGCGCGAGGCGATCCAGTCGGTCGTGCATCACGCCTTTCAGGTGATGGACCTGAGCCGGATCGAGGCGGCCTGCCTGCCGGAGAATGCGCCCTCGCGCGGGGTGCTGGAGAAATGTGGCTTCAAGTATGAAGGGGTGGCGCAAAGCTACCTGCAGATCAACGGGCGCTGGCGCAACCACGTGCTTTACGCCAATCTGCGCCATGACCGGCGCGGCAAGACCGAGGTCGGGTAACGGGGCCCTTGCTGGGCTGCGCACCCCCCTTGGGGCACTCTGGCGGGATATTTCCGCGAATGTGAAAGGGGGAAGAAGGTGGAGCCTTTGATCCTGATGTTGCGCGGGGTGAATGTCTCGGGCGCCAACACGCTGCCGATGGCGGCCTTTCGCGAGATGCTGACGGGGTTGGGGCTGCGGCGGGTGCAGACCTATATCCAAAGCGGCAATGCGGTGTTTCTGGGCGAGCGGGACGGGCTTGAAGCCCGGGTGGCCGATGGGTTGCGGACCAATTTCGGGCTGACGGTGCCGATCTTCGTGCGGACCTTGGACGCGATGGCCACGACCCTGACGGCCAATCCCTTCGCGGCAGAGGGCGCTTTGGAGGGCGCCAAGGTGCATATCCTGTTCCTGCAGGGCGATGTCACGCTCAAGCCCGGGCTGGAGGCCCATGCCACCCGCGGAGAGCGCTTTCATCTGGGGCAGGGGGCCTTCTATCTGCACACGCCGCAGGGCTTTGGCACCTCATCGGTGGTGGAAAAGCTGCCGCGCTATCTGAAGGGCGCGATGACGGCGCGCAATCAACGCTCGGCCCTGGCCATTCTGGATATGGCGCGGGGATTGACGGGAACGTGATTGCGCGCGGGTGGGCTTCGGTGGCAGGCTGGCGTCATGCGGTGGTTGCTGGCCCTTTTGCTGATCTTGCCGGTCTGGGCGCGGGCAGAGACCCTGCCCTCGGACTGCGTTGCTTTGGCTGATACCGGCGCCACCGTGATCCCGGCGCGCTATGGGGTGCCGCCACCCGCAGGTCTGGTGCGGATCCGCTACATCGACCATGCGATGTTCGCCATCGAAACGCCGGGCGGCTTGATGGCCGTGACCGATTACAACGGCAAGATCGGCAATGCGGATGTGGTGCCTGACATCGTCACGATGAACAACTACCATGACAGTCATTTCACCAACCACCCCGACCCCCGCATTCCTTTGGTGATCAAGGGCTGGGGGCCCCCGGGTCAGCCGGCGGCGGTCGACATTGACTTGGGCGAGATGCGGCTGCGCAATGTCACCAGCGACCTGCGCGGGCCCTTTGGCGAGGGGGCGCGCAAGGACGGCAACTCGATCTTCATCTTCGAGGTGGCGGGGTTGTGCATCGTGCATCTGGGCCATCTGCATCAGATCCTGACGCCCAGCCAGTTGGCCTTGATCGGGCGGGTCGATGTGCTGATGGTGCCGGTGGATGGCGAATACACCATGTCGCAAGCCGCGATCATCGGCGTGGTGCGGTCGCTGCACCCGCGCATCGTGCTGCCGATGCACTGGTTCACGCCCGAGATTCTGGCGCAGTTTCTGGTGGACATGAAGGCCAATTACCCCGCGCATATCGTGGGGGGACCGGAAATCGAGGTCTCTCGGCAGGGTCTGCCACTGGCCCCCGAGATTGATGTTCTGACGCCGCAACCTTTCCCCTGAGGATGCGAGGCGCTAAGACGGGGGCAAGGAGACCCGATATGCTCAACCCCGCCGACCCCGCTTTTCTGTCCGCCCTTGAAGGCCAACTGCCGCCCGGTACGCTGCGCCCGGCAGAGCCGCGCTATCTGGAGGAGCCGCGTGGCAAATGGCGGGGTGAGGCGGCGGCGGTGGCCTGCCCTGATTCCACCGAAGCGGTGGCGGCGATCGTCAAGGCGGCGGCGGCGTCGCGGGTGGGCATCGTGCCATGGGGCGGTGGCACCGGGCTGGTGGGGGCGCAGGTGATGTCCGACGGGCCCTTGCCGCTGATCGTGTCACTGGAGCGGATGAACCGCATCCGCGGCATTTTCCCGGCCGAAAACGTACTGTTGGCCGAGGCGGGGGTCATCCTGTCGGATGTCCACAAGGCGGCCGAGGCGGTGGGGCGGATTTTTCCGCTGACGCTGGCCAGTCAGGGCTCGTGTCGGATCGGCGGCAATCTGGCCACCAATGCGGGCGGGGTGAATGTGGTGCGCTATGGCAATGCACGCGATCTGTGTCTGGGGCTGGAGGCGGTGCTGCCGGATGGCAGCATCTGGCATGGGCTCAAGCGGCTGCGCAAGGACAACACCGGCTATGATCTGCGCGGGCTGCTGATCGGGGCAGAGGGGACCTTGGGCGTGATCACCGCCGCCAGCCTGCGGCTTTTCCCGCAGCCCAAGGCCGAAGGCGCCGCGCTGATGGTGGTGCCGGACCCGGCCGCCGCACTGGCGCTTCTTGCCATGGCCCAGGACCGGCTGGGCGGCGTCTCGGCCTTCGAACTGATCGCCGGCATGGGGCTGGAGTTTCTGGCCGAGACGATGCCGCAGATCCGTCAGCCCTTTGCCGACAAGCCGGATTGGATGGTGCTGATTGACATCGGTCTGGCCGTGGGCGCGCCGGAGGAGGCCTTGACCGATCTGTTCGCCGAAGCCTTGCAAGCGGGGTTGGTCACCGATGGCATCATCGCGCAAAGCGGTGCGCAACGGGCCCGGTTCTGGGAGCTGCGCGAGACGATCCCTTTGGCCAACCGCGCCGTTGGGGCCATCGCCAGCCATGACATCGCGCTGCCCTTGGGCGAGGTTGCGGGCTTCATCCGCGACGCGGGGCCGGCGCTGGCGGCCCTTGGCCGGTGGCGTATCAACTGCTTCGGCCATCTGGGCGATGGCAACCTGCATTACAACGTCTTCCCGCCGAAAGGTGAAAAGCCCTCGGCCTACAAGGCGATGGTCGGGCCGGTGCAGGATCTTGTGCATGCCATGGCGGTGGCGCGCGGCGGGTCCTTCAGCGCCGAACATGGCATCGGCCGGCTGAAGGTGGCCGATCTGGAGCGCTATGGCGATCCGGCCAAGCTGGCGGCGATGCGGGCGGTCAAAGCCGCGCTGGACCCCTTTGGCATCATGAACCCGGGGGCCGTGCTGCGCTGAAGCGCCCTTTTCATACTTGTGCAAATATCCCCGGGTGGGTCCGGGAGGGCAGGCGGCCCTCCCGGCCTGAATGAAGCAGGCAGGGGCCAAGAAACCAGCACGCCCTGCCGGAGAACCGACAGGGCGCTGGGGTGGGTAGGTGGGTCACGTGTTGCAAGCAGCGCCCATCCGGCTGGGTGAACCGGACAGGACTGGTGTATGCCGATTCGGGTTAGCAATTGGTAAACGCGAAACGGCACAGGTCCGTTGGGCCACCGGAACGTGACAGGACCTAGCGCCGTCCGGGCCAGCGCAGGGTCCACCGCCCCGGTCCCTGTGCCGCCAGAATGAACAGGCCCCCTGCGATCGACCAGTTCTTGACCATGATCGTCACCTGCCAGGGATCGGCACGCAACTGCCAGTGAAAGTAGCTGGTAAACAGGCAATAGCCCGCCATCACCAGCGCCCAAGCCGCAATCCCCGGTCCGAAGATCAGCGCCAGCCCGGCCACCAGATCAAAGGCCGCAACCGGCCAGACCAGCCCCGCAGGCAACCCGATCGAGGTGATCATCTGCACCACCGGGGCCGGATCGGTGGCCTTCTGCACGGCGCCGCCAAGAAACAGCAGGGCGATCAGCAGGCGGCCCAGAAGGTTGATGATATCTTTCATCCGCCAAAGCTGGCAGAGCCGCGCCGCCAAGGCAAGAAATCTGTCCCGCAGGGCCGGTCACCTTGGCGTGTGGCCTGCGGTTCTAAAGCCCGTCGAACGCGCAGAGCGCGTGGACCTCCATGCCCATCGCCTCCAGCTTCTTGCGGCCGCCCAGGGCGGGCAGGTCGACGACGAAGGCGCAGCCGACGACCTGCGCGCCCAGACGCTCGATCAGGCGGATGCCGGCCTCGGCGGTGCCGCCGGTGGCCAAGAGGTCATCGACCAGCAGGACCTTATCGCCCGGTGCCATGGCGTCATCATGGACCTCGACCACCGCTTCGCCATATTCCAGCTTGTAGGATTGGCTGATGGTCTGGCCCGGCAGCTTGCCCTTCTTGCGGATCGGCACGAAGCCGGTCGAGAGCTGGTGCGCCACGGCACCGCCCAGGATGAAGCCCCGCGCCTCCAGCCCGGCCACCTTGTCGATGCGCAGGCCCGCATAGGGTTCAAGCAGCTGATCGACACACATGCGAAAGCCGCGCGGATCGGCGAACAGCGTGGTGACATCGCGGAACAGGATGCCCTCATGCGGGAAATCGACGATGGTTCGGATGTAGTCCTTGACGGTCCGGGTCTTGACGGCCTTGTTCATCGCTTGTCCTCAGGTGAAGTCGGGTTTCGATACCATGAGCCGGAAGATCGCCACAAGCGCGGTGAAGGCGGGCCAAGGCATGTCGAACCAGATCTGGCGCAGGCCGAGTGCCGCAGGCAGCACCGGGCCACCGGCGGGGCGGCGGCTCAGGTCGCGGATGCGCCGCTGCAGGTGCCCCACGGGCGCCCGGGCAGAGAGGGCGAGGCCCTGCACCGCATCGGCCGCCATCACCCCGGGCTCGGTCTTTGAACAGCCGGTCAGCGGCTGGATGACGCCGGCGGGGAGGCGGAAGACCCAGTCCGCCCTTACCACGCCAGCGGCTGTGCGGGCCACGCTGCCCGCCGTGCCGCGCGTAGACCATCTGGAATGCGGCGCCGAAAAAGACGGGCGAGAACAGGCTGTGCAGGGTCTTCGCCACGACGGACAGGTCCCTCACCGCGCCTCAACCCGGGGGAGGGGGCTCGATCCAGCCAAGGCCTCGGCACCTGCAGGGCGGCGAAGGCGCACGGGGCCTTGGAACCGCCGAACGAGGACCTGGTCATAACCAGACCGGGGGCCGGATGGTGTTCCCGGCCACCCGTGCCGCCATCTGGCGTTGTCCTTGGGCGACGGGGCGATCTGTCTGCAGGCCGAGGGCCGAGATCAGCAGGGCGTGCCGGTCGGGTTCAAGGGCTGTGGGCGCCGCGCTCGGGGTCTCCTGATGGACCGTGCGGCCATGCGCCTTTGTGCCGGTCAGATGGCCTGCGGCGTCGATCGGGTGGGCGTCCCGCTGTGGCGGGCGCTTTAAGGCGGGTCATGGCAGGCGGGCGCGATGATTTGGGCCTTCCCCGAGGCAAACTCATCGCCGCGCGGTGTTCGAGGCGGCGGTCCGTGGTTGGGACCGCGCCCCCCCAGTCGCGCAGGACAAAGGCGATGGTGGAGCCAAACAGGCCTTCCGCGCCAGGGCCCAGTACTTCATGCTATGGCACCTTGATCCCGCCCCGGCGACGGACCCGAAGCGGCGTTGGGTCTTACAGCACCCGCCCGGCCACCGCGTCAAGTTTGGCCAGAAGATCAGGGTCGCGTTTGGCCGGGGTGGTCATCAGGGCGAAGCTCAGCGCGCGGTCACAGCCGCAGGGACACGGCGTGGGATGGGTCAGGTGGCGGGGCAGGGCGGCGACCAGAGAGCGCGCCTGCGCGGCGTTGGCGGTGAGGGTGGCAATGACTTGGGCCACATCCACCGCGCCGTGGCCTTCGTGCCAGCAGTCGTAATCGGTGACCATGGCGATGGAGGCGTAGCAGATCTCGGCCTCACGGGCGAGTTTGGCTTCGGGCATGCCGGTCATCCCGATCACATCGGCACCCCATTGCCGGTAAAGGCGACTTTCGGCGAGGGTGGAGAACTGCGGCCCCTCCATCGCGAGATAGGTGGCGTCTTGGTGGAGCGGGATGCCTGACGCGGCGGCGGCTTGGGTGACGGCCCTGCCCAATCGGGCGCAGGTCGGGTGGGCGACCGAGACATGGGCGACGCAGCCGGGGCCGAAGAAGGACTTCTCGCGGGCGAAGGTGCGGTCGATGTACTGGTCGACGAGGACGAAATCACCGGGCTTGTAGTCGACCCTCAGGCTGCCCACGGCGGAGACGGCGAGGATGTCGGTGCAGCCGAGGCGCTTCAGGGCGTCGATATTGGCGCGGTAGGGGACGGTGGTGGGGCTGTGGACATGGCCGCGGCCGTGGCGGGGCAGGAAGGCCATGGGAGTGCCGTTCAGGGTGCCAGTCAGAACCTCATCCGAGGGGGCGCCCCAGGGGGTGTCGAGGGTGACCCACTGGGGCGCCTCGATCCCGTTGATTTCATAGACGCCCGACCCGCCGATGACGCCGATTTTGGGGGACATTTGGGGCTCCTGTGGTGGTTTGAAGGGGAGAATAGGGGGGAGGTGGGGGAGAGTCTACGGGTGTGAAATGCGGGGGATTGCACGCGTGCAATGGGGGGTAAGGGGTTGATTTTGTGATCTTATTGGGTGTGGTGTTAAGGGTTTGTTAGGATTTTAGGCGGGCAGAGTCGGGGCAAGCCCCGACCTACGGTCACCGTGACAGGGCGATGATCAGGCGCGGCGAGGCGTTGAGTTTGAGGAGCAAGGCTACGGGGACGGCGACCGGGTTCTGGCACGGCGTGTCGATATAGGCCATGCTGTATGGCATGAGCATCAGGGCATGGGCTTTGGCATCTGGCCAGATCAGGAAGCTGTGGGTGTCGTGGGTCAGGACGTCGGTGCAATCCAATTCGTTGGTGTCAGGGTTGTTCGCGGGGTCATGGGCCCAGAGGCTCAGGTAAAGATCGGTCAGGGGTTTCACACCTGCGAGCGCCTTTTCCTCGCTCCATGTTGCCGGATTTTCATCCTCTGGCAGCGGGCGCAGGGCGTTGGGAAGGAGCGAAACTGGGTCGATGGACTCGCCGGATTTCAGATCGAACAGCAGGACCCATCGGTCGGTCCAAGGGTGGCCGGTGTTGCAATAATAGCTTTGGCCGTATTGGATCCCGAGGAAGTATGGGCCGTTGAGGGTGACATCCGCCCAGCTGGAAAAGTCTGCGTTCGGTTCTTCAAGGCAGTCGTTTCGGGCTTCGATAGCCTTGGCGTCTTCTGCGGCAAGCACGGCGTTGATCTTCTGCACGAAGGTGTCGTTGCCTGCGACCCTTGGCAGGGCGGCAAGGTCAGGGGCAAGGGGGGGACGGACGATCAGAGCGAGGTGCTGTCCGTCCGCCTTCAAAGGCAGGGGAAGCAAACTGGCAAGGATGGCAGCGATCAAACGGCGCGTTGAAATCCTTGGGCGGGAAAGGTGGGGTGAAACCCCACCCTACGAGACGTGGCGGGCTTTTGTAGGGTGGGGTTTTACCCCACCTTACAAAAGCAAAAGGCCCCGGTTTCCCGGGGCCTTTGTCGCTTTAGTGTGCGTGGGAGTGGTCCCAGTCTTCCCGCTTGGGCAGCTGCTCGAACGTGTGTTCGGGCGGCGGGCAGGTCAGGGTCCATTCCAGCGTATCGGCGTATTCGTTCCAGTAGTTCTTCACGGTGATCTTCTTGCCGAAGAACAGCGAGTAGAAGATCACGACGATGAAGAACACGAAGGAGGCGAAGGACAGGAAGGCGCCGTAGGACGAGATCTTATTCCAGTAGGCGAAGGCTTCCGGATAGTCGATGTAGCGGCGCGGCATGCCTTGACGGCCGAGGAAGTGCTGCGGGAAGAACGTCAGGTTGGCCCCGATGAACATCGCCCAGAAGTGCAGCTTGCCCGCCCATTCCGGATACTCGCGGCCCGACATCTTGCCGAACCAGAAGTAGATCCCCGCGAAGATGCCGAACACCGCACCCAGCGACATCACATAGTGGAAGTGCGCCACGACGTAGTAGGTGTCGTGATACATGCGGTCGACCGGAGCCTGGCTGAGCATGATGCCCGTCACGCCGCCCACGGTGAAGAGGAAGAGGAACCCGAAGGCCCAGAGCATCGGCGTCTTGAACTCGATCGAGCCGCCCCACATGGTGGCGATCCAGCTGAACACCTTCACGCCGGTCGGAACCGCGATGACCATGGTGGCCATCATGAAGTACGACTGCTGGGTCAGCGACATGCCGACGGTGTACATGTGGTGCGCCCAGACGACGAAGCCCAGAACACCGATCGCAACCATCGCGTAGACCATCGGCAGGTAGCCGAACACCGGCTTCTTGGAGAAGGTCGAGATGACGTGGCTGATGATGCCGAAGGCCGGGATCACGATGATATACACTTCCGGGTGGCCGAAGAACCACAGGATGTGCTGGTACAGGATCGGGTCGCCGCCGCCCGCCGGGTCAAAGAAGGTCGTCCCGAAGTTGCGGTCGGTCAGCAGCATGGTGATGGCGCCAGCCAGAACCGGCAGCGACAGAAGGATCAGCCAGGCGGTCACGAAGATCGACCAGGCGAACAGCGGGACCTTGTGCATGGTCATGCCGGGGGCGCGCATGTTCAGGAAGGTGGTGATCATGTTGATCGCGCCGAGGATCGAGGAGGCACCCGACAGGTGGACGGCGAAGATCGCGAGGTCCATCGCGTAGCCGTCTTCCTTGGCCGACAGCGGCGGGTAAAGCACCCAACCAACGCCCGCGCCGTGACCACCCTCACCGCCCGGTGCAAACACCGACAGCACGGCGAGCGCGGAGCCGGCAACATACATCCAGTAGGACAGGTTGTTCATGCGGGGGAAGGCCATGTCCGGCGCACCGATGTGCAGCGGCATGAAATAGTTGCCAAAACCGCCGAACAGGGCGGGGATGACGACGAAGAACATCATCAGCACGCCGTGCGCCGTGATCAGCACGTTGTACTGGTGGCCGTCGGGTGTGCAGGGTGTGCTGGCATCGGCAAACAGCCGCAGGCCTTCGGCGCAGAAGTACTGCACGCCGGGGTTCATCAGTTCCAACCGCATGTAGACGGTGAAAATGACCGAAATGAAACCGACGAGCCCGCCGGTGAAGAGGTAGAGAACCCCGATATCCTTGTGGTTCGTCGACATGAACCAGCGGGTGAAGAACCCCTTCTGCTCATGCCCATGGTCGTGGCCATGGATGGCTGCGTCGGCCATTGGCGTCTCCCGTTGTCGTTGCCTCGATTGGGGTCAGGAGTCGCCCCCTGTCCCGTAACAAAGGTGGTTCTAGTGTGGGTGCGGACGCAGGGCAATGGCGGATATGTGCCGAAGTGTTGAAAACAAGGGGCCAAGCCGGGGTCGTGCCCTTGAACAGGCGAGGGTGGCGACAGGGCGCGGGGCGATGCCACGGGGCGGCGCCACGACGCTCTGGGGCGTTGTTTCCAGTTCGCTTTCCTTTTGATGCAAATTTTCGGAGTTGCTTCGGGCGGTCGGGCCTCATAGCGTTTTTTGGAGCGCTGCGGTCCGGGTCGGGCTGGCGAGGCGTGGGACGTGGGATTGGCGTGCGATTGAGAGTGTGATGCTGGCGGTGTGATCTTTGGAAGGGTGGCGCGAAGGATTTGGCGGCTTAGGTTGGGCGGCAGGGATTTTGCTTCGGGTATGGGGCGCGGGATATTCAGTAAGGTGATTGGGACGCGATGACTGTTTTCAAACTGACGGCCAAGGACGATGATTTCATCAAATTCGACGGCAGCACGGCTGGTGATGACACGGTCTATGGCTATGCGGGCAATGACAGCATTGATCCGGGTGCTGGCAGCAACGTGGTCTATGGCGGGGCGGGCAACGACAACATCTCGGCCTTGGCGGCGCTGGACGTGCAAAATCAGATGTTCGACGGCGGGTTGGGTGATGACCGGCTTTTTGTCAGGGTCCGGGCTGACAGCCATGACACGCTGACGGGCGGCGACGGTAATGATGTGCTTGGCACCTACGGCACCTATTTCAGCGGTCACCAGTTTGGCGTCGTGCTCGTGCCCAGCTATGTCCTGACGGCGGATGCCGGGGCGGGCAATGACACGGTCTATGTCGGATCAGTCCTGTTTGATGTGCAGGGCGGCGCGGGAAACGATCTGTTGGTCCTGCAATATGACAAGGCCGAAGACGCGCTGGTCTTTCATGTAGAGGGTGCCGTGGTGTCGGGTCAGTTGGGCGCTGACACTTTGGGCACGATCCTGGGGTTTGAGTCCTATGATGTGCATGGTGGCGCGGGCAATGACCTGATCTTGCTGGGTTCGGGCAATGACAGTGTCGTGGACAACGCAGGCGATGATACGGTCTATGGCGGTGCGGGCAATGATGTGATCGGTCTGGAAGGGCCGGATGGAGCGATCCCCGGCCATGACGCCTTTTACGGCGGGGCGGGCAAAGATATCATCGTCGCCCATGCAGGCTTTGCCGTCGCCTCTGGCGGTGACGGGGCCGATAGGGTCGGTGCCCGTTTTGATATGTCCGATCCCACGCGCGGCGCCATTCTGGCAGGGGGCGCGGGGACGGACGCGCTGTTCCTGGAGTTCGACACTTCGGGCCAAGGTCCTGAGGCGCATGATCTGGTGCTGAACAAGACGGCCTCGGGTTGGGCCGTTGTCTTGGACGGCGCAAGTCTGAGCCTTGCCACCGGATTCGAGCAACTGAGCTTCAAAGGCCAGTTCGATCACCTGTCGATGCAGGGCAAGGCCCTGACGGATCGCGTCACCGCGACAGCCGCAAGCGCCGATCTGGCGATGGGGGGCGGCGATGATCACATCAAGCTCACTCTGTCCGGGGCGGGGCCGAACCATCTGGACGGCGGTACGGGAACCGACCGTCTGGTGATGGACGTCGCCTATGTCGCGGATATCGGGCCGATGAGTCTGGACACGCGAACCGCGGCGGGCACGCTTCAGATCGGCTCTGCCGCGGTGGGCAGCGTGACGGGGTTCGAGTCGATCTGGGTGACCGGGTCCACCTATGGCGACGTGATCCGTCTGGGTGCCGGAGATGACCATATCTACGGCGGTCTTGGCGGTTGGGTGAGCCATGACCTGACGGGCCTTGGCATGAGCGATCTTCTGGATGGCGGCGCGGGCAACGACCTGATCCGGTCCGCGATGACGGCGCCGAACCTGTTGCCCGAAACGCCCGTTCAGGACACGCTGATCGGCGGCACCGGCAATGACACGCTGGTCGGCTGGTCCGGCGATGACAAGCTTTATGGCGGCAGCGGCAATGACCTGCTGACCGGTGGGCGGGGCGTGGACATTCTGTCAGGCGGCACGGGCGATGACGTATTCCTTTTTGCGGCTGCCGACAGTGGTGTGGACACCGGGTCGATCGACAACATCCTTTCGTTCATCAGTCATACTGTCAGTGCCAGCCATCACGACCGCATCGACCTGTCGCAAGTCTTGCAACCGTCCAACGCACATTTGACCTTCATCGGGACGGCGAACTTCACCGCAGATCATCAGGTGAGGCTGAACCAGATTGGCAACAGCACCTTCGTCGAGGTGGATTTCGACGGGGTGCGCGGCGTGGATATGCGGATTTGTCTGGTCGGTATCAACGCCAGCGCGGTGAACGCGTCCGACTTCATTCTGTAGGCAAGAGGGCAGGTCAGGTCTGGCAGGCGGCCGCCTGGTGGGGGGAGAATGCGCCAAGCGTTTGAAAATGATTTGGAAATTCGGCGATCAGGGCGACGTCAAGGTCGGCCAGGGTCACTGGCAGGCCAAGGTCGACCAGCGAGGTCACGCCGTGGTCACGGATGCCACAGGGCACGATGCCGGAGAAGTGGCTGAGGTCGGGTTCCACATTGATCGAGATGCCGTGAAACGACACCCAGCGGCGCAGTTTGACACCGATGGCGGCGATCTTGTCCTCGCGCATCGAACCGTCGGGATTGGCGGGCTTGTCGGGGCGGGTGACCCAGACACCGACACGACCGGACCGGCGCTCGCCCTTGACGTTGAAGCTGGCCAGCGTGCCGATCACCCAGTTTTCCAGATGACAGACGAACTGGCGCACATCGCGGCCGCGCCGGTTGAGGTCCAGCATCACATAGGCCACGCGCTGGCCGGGGCCGTGATAGGTGTACTGGCCGCCGCGCCCGGCGTCGAAGACCGGGAAGCGGGTTGGATCGGTCAGATCCTTGGCCTGGGCCGAGGTGCCGGCGGTGTAAAGCGGCGGGTGTTCCAGAAGCCAGATCGCTTCGGGCGCGGTGCCGGCCGAGATGGCGGCGACGCGGGCCTCCATCGCGGTAAGGGTCTCGGCATAGGGGGCGAGGCCGGGCAGGGTGGTGATGTCCGGCAGGGACAAGGCCGGGAAAGCTGCGTCGTTTTGCATGACGGATTTATTCAGTATTCACTTTGGACAGTCCAAAGTTCTGGTAGAGTGACGTCATAGGGATTTTGGTGGAGAATTGAAATGCGTTTCAGAGCCGTGGGCGCAGTTTGTATTGCCATGATGGCCTTGCCAGCGCCGGTTTATGCCAATGGCGGCGATATTGTGGGTGGCTTTATCGCGGGCATGATCGGGGCCGCGATCGTCAATGACGCCAGCCGGCATTCGCATCGGGTCTACGCCATGACCGAGGCGGAACGGCAATCCAATCTGGAGGTGCAAACCTCGTTGAACTATTTTGGCTATAATGTCGGTCCGCCTGACGGGGTTTTCGGGGGCCGCACGCGGCAGGCGATTGACGCCTATCAGGCCTTTCTCGGTGACCCTGTCACCGGCACTTTGAACGAGTTCGAACATGGCATCCTGGTGGGGGCCTATAACCGCGGCATGGCGGGCGGGCCTGCGGTGTCACAGTTGATCCTGACCGATCCCCTCGGTTCGCGCGCGCTGTTGATGCAGCAGCGCGATCAAATGGCCGGGATTCAGGCCCCGGCGGCGCCCGCCGTCCAACCGGCCCCGGCCGTGCAACCCACGACCCAGCCTGCGCCAATGGCCCTGCCGAATTTCGTGGGGTCGGGGTCGGCGCTGGTCTCGCTGGCCTCTCACTGCAACAAGATCAGTCTGCAGACCAACGCGAATGGCGGTTTTGTCACTGACGCGACAATGTCCGACCCGGAATTCGCACTGTCGGAACAATTCTGTCTGGCGCGGACCTATGCCATGTCGGAGTCCGAGGATTTGCAGGCCAAGATCACCGGCTTCACGCCGCAGCAAATTCAGGACCAGTGCGCGGGCTTCGGGCCGCTGTTGAAAGATTATGTCGCGGCGGTCTCGCTGAAGCCCGAGGCAGAGGTGCTATCGGGCGTGCAGGGCTTTGCCATGAGCAGCGGCATGGCTCCGGCGCAACTGGCCGCAACGGCGAAGATCTGTCTCGGCGTCGGCTATACCACCGACAACATGGATGTCGCCGTGGGCTCTGCCTTGATCCTGACCGCGCTGGGCCAGAATGCCTATGCCGAGTTTCTGGGCCACCATCTGACGCTGGGCTTTGGCACCAGCCAGCGCCGCGATCTGGCCCTGGCCTGGTATGACACGGCCCTGAAGGCGATCTTGGCCGGTGAGGCGGGGGTGGTACCTGCGAACCCGGATCGGGCCAAGGTCTTGCAGAAGGCCACTTTTCTGATCGGGGGCGGTACGGCGCCGCAGACCGCGCCCAAGCCCGTGGCGGTGGCTTTGCCGAACTTTTCGGCCAATCCCTGAGCGGGAGCTTCGGCGGCGCGGATTGATGCGGTGGGCGCGCAGATTCCCTCTTTTCTTCCGCGCCTTCACCCGCTAAGAACCCCGCACCTGAGCCGGATCGATGCGGATGTGGCGGAATTGGTAGACGCGCAGCGTTGAGGTCGCTGTTCCTTAACCGGAGTGAAAGTTCGAGTCTTTTCATCCGCACCAATCCGGCCAGGTTACCCTCCCCACCACCAAAAAGCGGTCGAGCCAGAGTGGCGAGATCCGTATGTTTGGAAGACGGGCCGCTTTGCGGCATTGTCAGGTCAATTCCTTAAAATTGCTGCTTTAACCTAACCTTAGGCGCTGTGTCGCACTGTGCTTGGGCTGGGTGCGTTGGTCCCGGCCCGGGGGCGGATATCATGGCGATGCGAGGGGCAGGGGGCGCGACGAGGGCGCCGGTTGGGGCAGGACCGCGCCGACCGCCTGTTTGGCGCATTGCTGCCCGCGTGACGGGGGGCTGAGGCATGGCGTCAAGCTCTGGAAGTTCCGGAAGTTCCGGAAACGCGGGCGGATTGAGCCCGACGTTCAACTGGATCTATCTCGGCACCTCCTCGACCCAGATCGACCCGACCGAAGGCAATCAGACGGCAGAGGATGCCGGCAAGCTGGTGGGCACCAGTTACGGATCGAAGGACGATCCGCTGATGCACCATATCACCGCAACCACGCTGATCGACAATGGCGGTCTGGCGGGCACGCTGGATATGGACAACACCGGGTCAAAGACCGAAGTCGGATCCAACGATCAGTTCACCACCGACACCGGCACCGGCAAGGCAACCTATACGTTCGACGGCACCTCGATCTACGAGGCGACGGTGACCTATACCGACGGCACCACGGCCTCGGTCACGGCGGTGGTGGTGCAAGATACGACGGGCAAGCTGTTCTTGGCACCCGAGACGACCAATGACAACGACACCGCGGCCTATGAGGCGAGGCCGATCCAGTCTGTGACCCTGACCGGGATGAGTGGTGGGAATGCCTATCTGGGTCTGTCCAGCAGCCGCTATGTCACCGGCTTTGACGACGGCTATATCGACGGCACCGCCAACGGCGACTTGATCAACAACAATTTCGTCGAGGCGCTGACCGGTGGCACCGACAAGGTGGACAATGGCGACGCCGGGCCGGGTGGCGTGGGCGATGACGATGTCATTCGGGCGGGGGCGGGCAATGACAGCATCTATTCCGACAAGGGCAATGACACGGTCTTTGGCGGCGACGGCAACGATCTGGCCTATGGCGGCGATGGCAACGAGTCCCTGCTGGGCGAGGCGGGCGACGACACGCTGAACGGCGACAAGGGCAATGACCAGATCTATGGCGGCACGGGCAATGACCAGGTTTTCGGCGGCGATGGCAACGACTACCTCAGCGGTGACGATGGCAACGATACGCTGAACGGCGATGCCGGGGATGACACGATCTATGGCGGTCTGGGCAATGACCTCGGCTATGGCGGCGACGGCAATGACTATGTCAGCGGCGATGATGGCAACGACACGCTGTCTGGCGATGCGGGCAGGGACGCGGTCTATGGCGGCACCGGCAGCGATCAGCTTTTTGGCGGCGCGGATGATGACAGCCTGTACGGCGGCGCTGACGCGGATACGCTGACCGGCGGGGCCGGGGCTGACAGTCTGGACGGTGGCGCGGGGACAGACACGGCGGACTATTCCGCCTCGGGGGCGGGGGTCAATGTCACGGTCAACGGGTCCGCCAACACCGGCGGCGATGCGCAGGGCGACACGCTGACCGGGATCGAGAATCTGACCGGCTCGGGTTATGCCGATACGCTGGGCGGCGACGGCGGGGCCAATGTGCTGTCCGGTGGGACGGGCAATGATGCGCTGTCGGGGGCTGCGGGCAATGACAGCCTGTACGGCGGCGCTGACGCGGATACGCTGACCGGCGGGGCCGGGGCTGACAGTCTGGACGGTGGCGCGGGGACAGATACGGCGGACTATTCCGCCTCGGCGGCGGGGGTCAATGTCACCGTCAACGGGTCCGCCAACACCGGCGGCGATGCGCTGGGCGACACGCTGACCGGGATCGAGAATCTGACCGGCTCGGGTTATGCCGATACGTTGACCGGCGATACCGGCAACAACATGCTTTATGGCGGGGCTGGGGCCGATCAGATGTTCGGCGGCGGCGGCAACGACCTTTTCTACGGCGGGGCGGATGGCGACTATGTTGTGGGCGGCGCGGGCGATGACCAGCTCTATGGCGATGCCGGCAATGATACGCTGTATTTTGGGGCGGGCAATGACACGGTCTATGGGGGCGATGGCAACGACCTCATCGACGACACCAACGGCGCGCAGGATGCCGGGGTCAATCTGGTCGATGCCGGGGCGGGCAACGACACGGTCTGGACCGGCGACGGTGCTGACACGGTGCTGGGCGGCGACGGCGACGATGTCCTGTCCGGAGAGAGCGGCAATGACAGCATGGACGGCGGCACTGGCAACGACATCGTCGATGGCGGCGATGGCGATGACAGTCTGACGGGCGGCCTTGGCCAGGACATCCTGTACGGCGGTGCCGGCAATGACAGCCTCGACGGCGGCCTTGGCAACGACCAGCTTTACGGCGGGGCGGGCAATGACGTGCTTTATGGCGGCGGCAGCCTTGGGATCCTGACCGACCCGACCGGCAATGATGTGATCTATGCTGGCGATGGCAATGATCTGGCCTATGGCGGGTCCGGCGACGACACGCTCTACGGTGGCTTGGGCAATGATCTGGCCTATGGTGGCGATGGCAACGACCTGATTTTGGGCGACGCCGGCAATGACACGATGATCGGCGATGCCGGAAACGACAGCCTGTTGGCCGATGTCGGCAATGACCAGATCTTTGGCGGTGCGGGCAATGATGCCGAATGGGGCGGCGACGGCAATGACCTGATGTCGGGCGGCGACGGCAATGACCTGCTGCAGGGCGAGGCGGGGGATGACAGCCTGTCCGGCGACGCCGGGGCCGACACGCTTTATGGGGGTGATGGCAATGACGCCATGGATGGCGGCACGGAAAACGACCTGATCTATGGCGGCGCCGGTCAGGATTCGGAAGCGGGCGGTTCGGGCAGCGACTCTTTGTATGGCGATGCCGGCGATGACAAGCTGAGCGGTGACGCCGGGCAAGACCTGCTGGTGGCGGGCGATGGCAACGATGTCAT
Organism: Stagnihabitans sp.; assembly: GCF_964946895.1. NCBI lineage: Bacteria > Pseudomonadati > Pseudomonadota > Alphaproteobacteria > Rhodobacterales > Paracoccaceae > Stagnihabitans > Stagnihabitans sp. The sequence continues at coordinate 87,634 of NZ_CBBQHX010000005.1, forward strand.
CTCAGGTGGCGACGATCAGGATTGGGTGGAAGGCGATGCCGGCAATGACCTGATCTATGCGGGCAGCGGCGACGACGTGGCCCTTGGCGGGACCGGGGACGATACGCTTTTTGGCGAGGCCGGCAATGACCTCCTGCTGGGGGCTGAAGGCAACGATGCCCTTGATGGCGGCGCTGGCGATGACACGCTGCTGGGGGGCAGCGGCGCTGACACGCTGACCGGCGGAACCGGCCACGACCTGTTCGAACTGTCGGCGGGTGACGGTGCCGATCGCATCGCAGATTTCGAGATGACGGTGAAGGAGGGGCAGACGACCGACCAACTGGACGTCTCGGGCCTGAGCAACCCGGACGGCTCGCCCCTCAAAAGCTTCGACATTGCGGTGTCGGATGATGGCCATGGCAATGCCCTGTTGCAGTTTCCGGGCGGCGAAAGCGTGGTGCTGGTGGGCGTGAGCCCGCATGAGGTGTGCCAGCCTGGGATGCTGCATCAGATGGGGGTGGTCTGCTTTTCCCAAGGCACGCGGATTGCCACACCGCAGGGGCCGCGCGCGGTGGAGGGACTGGCCTGCGGTGACGTGGTGATGACACAGGCCGGGGAGGCGCGGATCCTGTGGCGCGGCATGCGGCGGCTGGATGCGGCGGCGTTGGCGGACCGGCCCGATCTGCGGCCCGTGCGGCTGCGGGCCGGGCACTACGGGCTGACCGAGGATCTGGTCGTCTCGCCTCAACATGGGATCAAGGTGGGGGACGCATTGATCCGGGCGCGGCATCTGGCGCTGTGGGGGCAGGGGGCGCACGTGGCGCGCGGGCTGCGGGCCGTGACCTACCATCACCTGCTGTTGCCGCGACATGCCCTTGTTCAGGCCGCGGGTGGATGGAGCGAAAGCCTTTATCCGGGGCGGGAGGCGCTGCGGACACTGGACTGGCAAGACCGCGTCTGCGTTGCCCGCCGGATCGCCGGCGCGGATCGAATCGAGATGGCGAGGCTTGAGGCCTTTTACGGTCCACGCTGCCTGCCGCTGCTGTCGGGCCGGGCGGCCCGGCTGGCGTTGAGCCTTCAGGCGCGGCAGATTCGCCCACTGTTGAGCGGCTGAACCCGGCCGGTCTGCCGCCCGGTCTTGCAAACTGCCGCAATTCTAGCCGCCTTGCCGTTCTTGAGGGCAAATCCGGCGCAAAAAGCCCGATAGCCGCCGCATCTCCATGGGTAGCCTTGTCGTCAAAGAAGCCAATTGCAATCAGCTTCAGCAATGGCTTAACTCTTGAGCAACAAGGCCGGAAAACGGCTGTGACAGACGGGGAGAACGGCGTGACAGCACTTGGCGCCAACGATGCTTTTGTCGCTTTTGACCATGTTCAGAAAAGTTACGACGGCGTTTCGCTGGTCGTGAAGGATTTGAATCTGTCGATCGGCAAGGGCGAGTTTTTGACGATGCTGGGGCCGTCGGGTTCTGGCAAGACAACCTGTCTTATGATGCTGGCCGGGTTCGAGACTGCCACGCATGGCGAAATCACGCTGGACGGCACGCCGATCAATCAGGTGCCGCCGCACAAGCGCGGCATCGGCATGGTCTTCCAGAACTACGCCCTTTTCCCGCACATGACGGTGGGGGAAAACCTGTCCTTCCCGCTGGAAGTGCGCGGCATGGCCAAGGACGCGCGCGAGGTGAAGGTCAAGCGGGCGCTCGACATGGTGCAGATGGGCGCCTTCATCAACCGCCGTCCGGCGCAGCTTTCGGGCGGCCAGCAGCAACGCATCGCCTTGGCGCGGGCGCTGGTGTTTGACCCGAAACTTGTGTTGATGGACGAACCCTTGGGCGCGCTGGACAAGCAGCTGCGCGAGCATATGCAGTTTGAAATCAAGCACCTGCACGAAAGTCTTGGCATCACGGTGGTTTACGTCACCCATGATCAGGGCGAGGCGCTGACCATGTCGGACCGGGTGGCTGTGTTCAACGACGGCCGCATCCAGCAGCTGGCGACGCCCCAAGACCTGTACGAACGCCCCGAAAACAGCTTCGTCGCCCAGTTCATCGGCGAGAACAACCGCCTGCCCGGCACGATCGAGGATATCGGCAATGGCCGCTGCCTTGTTCGTCTGGAAACTGGCGAGTTGATTGACGCGACCCCGGTGAATGTCACCACCAAGGGCGCCAAGACCGTGGTCTCGATCCGGCCGGAGCGGGTGGAGGTGGAAAACCTCGCCCCCGGCGCCCATGCCATCGAGGCCGAGGTGCTGGAGTTCATCTATATGGGCGATCTTTACCGCACGCGGCTGCGCGTGGCCGGGTCAGAGGATTTCGTCATCAAAAGCCGCAATGCCCAAGGACAGCGCGTTCTTGTGCCGGGCGAAAAGATCAAGGTCGGCTGGCATCCGCAGGATGCCCGGGCGCTCGACCCTTGAGACGACGCTGAACGGGCGCCATGCCCCAAGGCCAACAATGAAACGACGTTCAACAAGGAGAGTTGCATGAAGAAGTTCCTGATCCTGACGACCGCCCTGACCGGCTTTGCCTTCGCGGCACAGGCCGACATCACGGTGATGTCCTGGGGTGGTGCCTATGGCGCGGCCCAGACCGAAGGCCACCTGAAGCCCTTCACCGCCAAGACCGGCATCGGCGCCGTGATGGTTGACAGCGACAACCCCGCAACGCCGATCAAGGCGCAGGTCGAAGCTGGCAACGTCACCGTCGACGTGGCTTCGGTGGAATATGCCGACGCGATCCGTCTGTGCGACGAAGGCGATCTGGAAAAGATCGACCCGGCCTCGCTGCCGGCTGGCGACGATGGCACGGCGGCCAAGGATGACTTCATCGCCGGCGCTGTGACCGATTGCGGCGTCTCGACCGACGTTTGGGCAACCGCGTTTGCCTATGACACCAGCAAGATCACTGGTGACGGCCCGAAAACCGCGGCCGACTTCTTCGACCTGACCAAGTTCCCCGGCAAGCGCGGCCTGCACAAGGGCGCCAAGGCCGTTCTGGAATTCGCTCTGATGGGCGACGGCGTGGCCCCGGCTGACGTCTACAAGACCCTGTCGACCCCGGAAGGCGTCGACCGCGCGTTCAAGAAGCTCGATACCATCAAGAAGGACGTTGTCTGGTGGGAAGCCGGTTCGCAGGCCCCGCAACTGCTGGCTGACGGCGAAGTCGCCATGACCACCTCCTACAACGGCCGGATTTTCAACGCCGCTGTCGCCGAGGGCAAGCCCTTCAAGATCGTCTGGGACAGCCAGGTCTATGAAAACGAAATGTACGTGATCCCGAAAGGCGCGCCGAACAAGGATCAGGCCCTGCAGTTCATCCAGTACGCGACCTCGACCCAGGGCGAGCGTCAGCAGGCCCAGCACATTTCCTACGGCCCGGCCCGCAAGTCCTCGATGAAGGACCCGATCATCTACACGGATGGCAAGACCGAAATGGGCCCGAATGTGCCCACCAACCCCGACAACATGAAGACCGCGCTCGGCTCGGACTTCCAGTTCTGGGTGGACCATGACGCGGAACTGAACGACCGCTTCAACGCCTGGCTTGCTGCCAACTGAGACTGACCAGCGGGCGCGGGGAGACCTCGCGCCCGCCCTTCCCGACAGGTGACCGATGGCCGACGCAACCTCAACCGCTCCCTTGCTGCAAACGGCTGACGGGCGCCCGCTGAAGGCGGCGCTGGCCAAGGCCCAAGGCAAGGCAAAACGGCGTGCCTTCTTTCTGGTGCTGCCGCTTCTGGCTTTCGTGGTGTTGAGCTTTGTCTTCCCGATCCTGCAGATGCTGCATCGTTCGGTTTACAATGACGGCTTTTCGTCCAATGCGCCCACGGTGGCGGCGTGGTTCGCCAGCCATCCGCAGGGCGCCGAGATTGATGAAAGCGCCTATGCCGCACTGGTGACGGACCTGATCCAGATGCAGACCGACAAAACCGCGGGTCAGGCCGGTACCCGGATCAACTATGTCTATCCCGGCATGATTTCGGTTTTCAAATCGACCGCCCGCGATGCGTCCAAGATGGTGCCGCCGCTGAAAGACGCGATGCTGGCCGCCAATCCGATGTGGGGCGACCCGGTGCTGTGGGTGGCGATGCGCAATGCCGCCTCGGCCTATACCACCGACTTTTACATGGCCTCGACCGACCGCAAGCATTCCGCCTATGGCGGGACCGAGCCGGTTGCCCCCGACCAGCGCATCTATGTCTATCTGTTCATCAAGACCTTCGTGCTGTCGGCCGTGATCACGGTGCTGTGCCTGCTGTTGGCATTCCCGATCGCCCATTGGATGGCGGTCCTGCCGATGGCCAAATCCAACTTGCTGATGATCCTTGTGCTGCTGCCGTTCTGGACCTCGCTTCTGGTGCGGACCAGCGCGTGGATCGCCATTCTGCAAGAGCATGGGGTGATCAACGACATCCTTGTTGCACTGCATCTGGAAGACGACGGCCACCGGCTGGAGATGATCTACAACCAGACCGGCACGATCATCGTGATGACGCATATCCTGCTGCCGTTCATGGTGCTGCCGCTCTATTCCGTGATGCGGGTGATCCCGCCGAGCTATGCCCGCGCCGCCCGGTCCTTGGGGGCAACCAGCTGGACGACCTTCCGCCGCATCTATCTGCCGCAGACATTGCCCGGCATCGCCGCAGGCTCGCTGTTGGTGTTCATTCTGGCTGTGGGGTATTACATCACCCCCGCGCTGGTCGGGGGGGCGGATGGGCAGCTGATCTCAAACCTGATTTCCTTCCACATGAACAAGGCCAATTGGTCGATGGCCGCCGCCTTGGCCGCCATCCTGCTGGCGGCCGTGCTGATCCTGTACTGGCTGTATGACCAGCTGATCGGCATCGATCGTCTGAAATTGGGCTGAGGAGACCAAAATGGCACTTCCCGTCTACGCCAGCCCGCTGGAACGCGTGTGGTATTACAGCTTCCGGGCCATCTGCATCGCGGTCTTCGTCTTCCTTGTGGCACCGATCCTGATCGTGATCCCGCTGTCTTTCAACGTGGAGCCCTATTTTACGTTTACGGCCAAGATGCTCAGCTTCGATCCGACGGGCTATTCGCTGCGCTGGTATGATCTGCTTCTGACGCAAGGCCTGCAAAGCCCAGATGGCCCGCGCGACTGGGCCTGGTGGCAGCAGGTCTGGGAGCAGGCGACCTGGGTGAAGGCCGCCAAGAACTCGGTCTGGATCGGGATCTGGGCCACGCTTCTGGCGACCATTCTGGGCACCACGGCGGCCTTGGGCCTGTCACGGCCGGAAATGCCCTATCGCCGGCTGATCATGGCGATCCTGATCTCGCCGATGATCGTGCCGATCATCATCATCGCCACGGGGCTGTTCTTCGCCTATTCCTCGACCTGCGTGGACCCGCATTCGGCGCTTGGCGCGCTGGTGGCGCCGGTCCTGTCGGCGAAGGGCTGTCTGGCGAACACCCATCTGGGGATCATTCTGGCCCACGCCACACTGGGCATCCCCTTCGTGATCATCACTGTCACGGCGACGCTGTCAGGTTTTGACCAATCGCTGATCCGTGCCTCGGCCAGCCTTGGGGCCAGCCCGCGCACCACGTTCTTCAAGGTGATCATGCCGCTGATCCTGCCGGGCATCATCTCGGGCGGGCTGTTCGCCTTTGTCACCTCGTTTGACGAGGTGGTGGCGGTGCTGTTCATTGCCGGCCCCGATCAGCAGACCATCCCGCGCCAGATGTGGAACGGCATCCGCGAGGCGATTTCGCCGGCCATCCTGTCTGTCGCAACGATCCTCGTGATCATCTCCATCGCCCTTTTGACCTCGGTCGAGGTGCTGCGGCGGCGGAGCGAGCGGTTGCGCGGGATGACCCCGCAATAATCCCCAAGGCAAGCAAGGACACCATGGCAAACGCGTATGATTCCGGGCGGCTGAACCTGCCCTTCGTGGGGATTGCGACTTTCGGCAAGCGGCCCTATGTGGCCGACTGGTCCGCGATTGACGCCGATGTGGCGGTGATGGGCGCGCCCTTCGACTTTGGCACGCAGTTCCGCGCCGGCGCCCGGTTCGGCCCAAGGTCCGTGCGCGAGGCCTCGACCCTGTTCAGCTTCGGGCATGCCGGCGCCTATGACCACGAGGACGACTGCACCTATCTGCCGCAATCGGTGCGGATCGTGGATATTGGCGATGCCGATATCGTTCACACCGACACCAGCAAAAGCCACGCCAATATCCGCACCGGGGTAGAAGCGATCCTGAAGGCGGGCGCGCTGCCGGTGGTGATCGGCGGTGACCATTCGGTGAATATCCCCTGCATCGAGGCCTTTGCGGGACAGGGTCCGATCCACGTCCTGCAAATCGACGCGCATCTGGATTTCGTGGATGAGCGGCATGGCGTGAAGGTCGGCCATGGGTCGCCCATGCGGCGGGCGGCGGAGAAGGACTATGTGACGGGCCTGACGCAGGTCGGCATCCGCAACGTGTCGTCCACCGCGCGCGATGGCTACGAGGCGGCGCGGGCGATGGGATCTGACATCCTGTCGGTCCGTCAGTTCAGGGCGCTGGGTCCCGAGGCGGTGGCCGCGCGGATTCCGCAAGGGGCGCGGGTTTATGTGACGCTGGACATCGACGGCTTCTGCCCCTCGATTGCGCCGGGAACCGGGACGCCGAGCCACGGCGGCTTCCTGTACTATGAAGTGCTGGAACTGCTGCAAGCGGTGGCGCGGGACTTTGACGTCGTGGGGATCGATCTGGTGGAAGTGGCACCCGATTATGACCACAGCCAGTCGACGTCGATCCTGGCGGCGCAGGTGCTGCTGAACTTCCTGGGGTTCATCTTCCACAAACGCGGCGCGCGTTGAGCCTGCGAAGCGCGGATTTCACAGGCCCGCACCCGTGCCAAAGAGGCGGGGGTTTCACACCCCCGCACCCCCGTGGGATATTTAGGAACAGATGAAATAGGGGGGCCGGGGGGGCTCAGGGCAGGATTTGCAGCCAGATCCAGGCGGTGAAGATGGAAAGCCCGGTGGCGATCAGCACGGCGGAGGCGTTGGCGCGGCGCCCGGTGGCGTAGAGATGGGCGAAGAGATAGGCGTTGGCGCCCGGTGGCATGGCGGCGGTGACGGTGGCCGAGCGCAAGGACGCCACGTCAAGCTGGAACAGCTGCCCGAGCCCGTAGGTCACCACAGGGTGGAGGCCCAAGGAGACGCCGACGATCAGCGCGATCACGCCGACCTCTCCCTCGGGTTTGTAGCGGTAGAGGACGCCACCCAGCCCGAACAGTGCCGTGGGAAGGCCGGCTTTGCCCAGCATGTCGGTGGCCGCGTCCAGCGCTGCCGGCATATGCAGGCCCGAGAGGTTGAGGACAAAACCCGCCGAAATTGCCAGCACGAGGGATTGCGAGAAGATCGCCTTTACCACTTGCAGCGTCAGCACCTTGGCCGACAGGCCTTGACCATGGCTGCGCACCAGTTCCATCAGCGTGATGCCGAAGGCGTAAAACATCGGCGAATGCATGGCGATGATGGCGTAGTTGCCCGACAGCGCCGCCGTGCCGTAGGCCCGCTCGGTGATCGACAGGCCCAGCAGCAGGGAGTTGGAGAACATGCAGGCAAAGCCGGTCGTCACCGCCTCCTCAAGTGGGCGCTTGAACAGCTTCCAGGCGCCGAAGAAGCCTGCGGCGAAGCACAGGAAAGCCCCGGTGTAAAAGCTGGTGATCAGGCCGGGGTTGAAGCTGGTCTTCAGGTCCAGCAGGGCAATCTGCCGGAACAGCAGGCACGGCACCGCGATGCCTTGGCTGAACCACATCAGGGCATCCACGGCGGCGGGGCCGAAATTGCCCCATTTCGCCATGCCATAGCCGGCACCGATCACGAAGAACACCGGCAGGATGACGTCAAGCAGCAGGCCCATGCCGCTTAGCCCTGATTGTCGAAGCTGATCACCATGCCATCATAGGCAGGCTCGATCCCCTTGGGCAGTTCTGCGCAGAGGGTGGCGTAGTCCATCTCGATATGCATGTTGGTCAGGACGCCGTGTTGCGGGCGGGCGCGGTTCAGCCAATCCAGCGTCATGTCGAGGTGCGCATGGGTCGGGTGTGGCTTGCGGCGCAGCGCGTCCACCACCCAGCAGCCCAGTCCCTGCAGCAGAGCCCAGGACGCCTCGGGGATCGCCACGGCGTCGGGCAAGTAGGCGAGGGGGCCGATGCGAAAGCCCAAAGCCTCCATCGCGCCGTGGTCGGCGGTGAAGGGGGTAAAGGTGATCGGGCCTGCGGGACCGTCGACCGAAAATGGGCCATGACCGATGGCGTGCAGGTCAAGAATAGAGGGGTAGGGCGACTCCTCGGCCTGCACGAAGGCGTAGGAGAAGCGCGACATCAGCGCGTCACCCGTCGGTCCGTCGGCCCAGACCTTCAGCCGCTGGCGGGTGTTGAAGACGATCTGGCGCAGGTCGTCGATGCCATGGGTATGGTCGGCGTGGGAATGGGTGAAGACCACGCCGTCCAGTTCGCCAATGCCGGCATCAAGCAACTGGTCGCGCATGTCCGGCGTGGTGTCGATCAGGACGCGGGTGTGCTTGTCACCGGTCACACGTTCGACCAGCATCGAACAGCGGCGGCGGCGGTTCTTGGGATTGGTGGGATCACAGTCCCCCCAATGGCCGCCGAGGCGCGGCACGCCGCCCGACGATCCGCAGCCGAGGATGGTGAAGCGCAGGGTGGACATCAGGCAGCCTTCGCGGCACGGGCCGCTTTGGTGAAGAGACGGTCGAAGTTGGCGCAGGTCGCGGCGGCGAATTCGGCTTCGGTGATGCCGAAGATCGCAGCACCGGTCTTTGCCGTGAAGGCGGTGTAGGCGGGCTCGTTCCGTTTGCCGCGGTGCGGGATCGGCGCGAGGTAGGGGCTATCTGTCTCAACCAGGATGCGGTTCAAGGGGGCACTGGCGAAGATGTCGCGGACCTCTTGGCTTTTGGGGAAGGTCGCGATGCCGGACATCGAGAGGTAGAATCCCATTTCCAGCGCTGCCTGCGCCAGGCGAGGGCCGGAGGAAAAGCAATGCATGACGCAGGGATAGGGGGCGATCTTCATGCCTTCCATGAGGATGGCTTCCATGTCGTTATCCGCCGAACGGGCGTGGATGATGAGGGGGAGTTGGGTGGCTTGGGCGGCTTCGATGTGGATGCGCAGCGACACCTTTTGAATCTCGGCGCTGTCGGCGGTGTAGTGGTAATCAAGGCCGGTTTCCCCGATGCCGACGAATTTCGGGTGTTTGGCATAGGCCACCAGTTGGTCGACCGTGACCAGCGGCTCTTTGGCCGCGCTCATCGGGTGGATGCCTGCGGCGTAGTAGACGCCGTCATGCGCTTCGGCGATGGCGCGGACCACGGGTTCCTGGTGCAGCTTGGTGCAGATCGTGACCATGCGGGTGACACCGGCCGCGCGGGCGCGGGCGATGATGGCATCGCGCTCGCCTTCGAAATCGGGGAAATCGAGGTGGCAGTGGCTGTCGACAAGTTCGAATGGAGCGTTGGTCATGTCACCTCTGGGCGACAAGCGCTGCTGTCTCGTCTACCTTCAGGACCATATCCATGAGAAGGGCGGAAGGGTCAAGGTTGACGGCCTTGCCCTTGCGCGCCCGCAGGCCCAAATGTTGCGCCAGGTCAGCCCAGGTGCGCGCAGCGCCTTCGGAAGCGGCAAGGCGCTCGATCAGTTGCGCTTCGCCCTTGGCGGCTTCGGGCGGCAGGGTGCGGGTGGCTGCGGCGCGTGCAAGGCGGACGAGGAAGGCATCCAAGAGCGTGACGGTCAGATCGAAGGCTTCCGGCGTCTTGCGGTTGGCCCCGGCGTCGGCCAACAGGCGGGCGAGGTTGCGGTCCATCTTCGGCAGGGTGGAAAACAGGCGGATCAGCGCGGCATACAGCTTCAGGCCGTCGAGGTTCGACAGGCGGAAAGCCTCGCCGACCGAGCCGCCAGCCAGTTGCGCTAGGCCCTCGCGGTCGGCGGGGTCGATGGCGGCACCGGCCTGGGTCAGCGCGTCGGACAGGTCTTGCGGTTTCAACGGGGCCAGACGCAGGTCGCGGCAGCGGGAGCGGATGGTGGGCAGAAGGTCGGCGGGCTGGTGGCTGATCATCAGGAAGGTCACCTTGGCCGGCGGCTCTTCCAGCAGTTTCAGGATGCCATTGGCGGCGGAGCGGTTCATGTCGTCGGCGGAGTCGATGATCACGACCCGGCGGCCGCCGTCGGCGGCGGACAGGGACAGGAAATTGCGCAGGGTGCGGGTTTCATCCACCGTGATGTCGGCACGCAGGCGTTCGGCCTTGTCGTCATAGGGACGGCGCAGCAGGAACAGGCGCGGTTCGGACAGGGCCAGCAGGCGGTGAGAGACCGGATCGCTGTCTGGGATATCCAGCGTGGCGGGCTTGGGCGGGCTGAAGAAGCCGCCGTCATCCTCGGGCGTCGCCAGCAGGAAGCGGGCCAGACGCCAGGCGAGGGTGGCTTTGCCCACACCTTTCGGGCCGGAGATCAGCCAGGCGTGGTGCAGACGCGACGAGTTGAAGGCCGACAGGAAGGTCTCTTCGGCGGCTTGGTGGCCGAAAAGGTGTTTGGTCTCCCGCGGATGCGGGGCACCTTCCAGACGGTCGGGCTCGGGGATGTCGCTCATCTGAGGTGGGCGAGGGCGAGGGCGGTGATTTCAGCGGCGATCTCGGCCTCGGCGCGGGTGCCGTCGATCACGCGAAAGCGCGGTTCGCGGGCGGCGAGGGCAAGAAAGCCGGCGCGCATCCTGGCCTGCAGGGTCAGGCCCATGTCTTCAAAGCGCATTTCCTTGCCGGCGCGGGTCTGGGCGCGCGACAGGCCCACCTCGGCGGGCAGGTCGACCAGGAAGGTCAGGCCGGGTTCGACGCCGATCATCAGGGCGTGGAGCTTGTCGACCGTTTCGGACAGATCGCCGCGCGAGATGCCCTGATACATCCGGGTGGAGTCTGCGAAACGGTCGGTGATCACGACCGCACCCCGGGCCAAGGCCGGGCGGATGGTCTTTTCCAGATGGTCGCGGCGGGCGGCGGTGAACAGCAGGATTTCCGTTTCGGCGGACCAGCGGTCGGGATCGCCTTCCAGCACCAGACGGCGGATTTCCTCGGCCCCGGGGCTGCCGCCGGGCTCGCGGGTCAGCACGACCTCAAGCCCGGCGTTCCGCAAGGCAGTGGCCAGCAGCCGGGCTTGCGTGGATTTGCCGGAGCCGTCGATACCTTCGAAGGAAATGAACCGCCCGGTGTTCTGCAAAGGTGCCTCAGATGCCGTAGCGCGTGCGCAATTGGGTCACGGCGGCCATCACGCGGTCCATGAAGCCAGCCGCCCCAACATCCGCTTCGGCCAGAAGGTCAACGTGCTGGTCGGGCAGGTCGGGCAGATGGATCACGAGGTCGGCCAGCTTGGCACCCTTGGCAATCGGCGCCTTGATCGGGCCGGAGTAGACCACATCGGCCGAGACATCATCGGGCGCCCCTGCCGGGATCAGCAGGCGCAGGTCCTTGTCCGGCACCAGCCCAACCTTGGCGGCATTGCCAAGGAAGACATCGGCCTGTGCCACCTCGACCCCGGCCTTGACGACGGTTTTCAGGGCAAACTGGCGAAAGGCCCAGTCAGCGATGCGTTCAGCTTCCTGGGCGCGGTCCTTGTCAGTGGGCAGGCCGTTGAAGGCAAAGACGATCCGACGGTCACCCTGCTTGACCGAGCCGACCATGCCGTAGCCGGCCTCCTCGGTGTGGCCGGTCTTGAGGCCATCCGCGCCGATTCCCAGCTTCAGCAAGGGGTTGCGGTTGTTGGCATTGGCGGGCGAGCGGTTCTTGTAGTTGTAATCGGTCTGGGCAAAGACCGGGTAAAGTTCGGGATAGGTCTGGATGATATGGACCGACAGCATGCCAAGGTCCTTCATGCTCATCCGTTGGCCGGGGTCGGGCCAGCCCGAGGAGTTGGCGAAGGTAGAGTTTTGCAGCCCAAGGGTCTTGGCCCGCTCCGTCATCTTGCGGGCAAATTCGTCTTCCGAGCCTTCAAGCCCTTCGGCCACCACCGTGCAGGCATCGTTGCCAGAGTTCACGATCATGCCTTGGATCAGTTCCTGAACGGTCGGACGATCGCCCTGCTGCAAGTACATGGTCGATCCGCCTTGCGCGGTGAAGCTGACGGCCTTGGCCGAGACGCCGAAGGTCGTGTCCATCTGGACGCGGCCGTCCTTCAGCGCCTCGAACAGCATTTCCACGGTCATCAGTTTGGACATCGAGGCGGGCGGCACCGCCACATCGCCATTCTTGTCCAGAAGGACCGTGTTGGTCGTCATGTCATAGACCCAGGCATGGGTCGCAGCCGTTTCAAAGGCTTGCGCCGGAAGGGCGGATAGAAGCGCAAAAGCCACGAGACAGGCGAGACGGCGCAGCAGGGTCATTTGGTGGTAGTCCTTTGATTGCGGTCCCCGAAGGGTCCATTCAGCGTTTCAGGACGTAGGCGTCCTTGAAGCCCGCCGATTTGATCTTGGCCAGCAAAGCGCCATCGCCCCGGGCGGTGACACTCCACAAGTCTTTGCCGTGGCTGGTTTCCTTGGTGGTTGTCGCGATCACACCGGCCTTGGTCAGCACATCGGACGCCCGCTTGGCATTGGCCTCGACTGAGAAGATCCCGATCTGGATCAAGGCTCCGCTGCCTTGCGACACCGTCGGCAAGACCGTCTGGGCTGCGGGTTTGGCGGCAGGTTTCGTGGCGGGGGCCGTTGCTTGCGCGGTCGTCTGCGCCATCGGCGCAGCGGGCTTGGTGACGGTTTTGCCGCCGGCGCGGGGTGTGGCCGTCACGCCATCCAGCGCAGCTGCGTCAGTTGCCGCGACATCGGTCTTGCCCGATGTGGGTTTTGCCGGGACGGCGGGGCTTGCCGCAGTCTGGCCCGGGCTGCCCACGCCTTCATTGGCGTCCAGCAACGGCTTGCTGGCATCCGGAGCCGGGGCGGGGGCTTCATCCCGGCGCAGGGCGGTGACGCTGATCATCGCGGGCTCTCCGGCCAGCAGACCCAGGGCATCCGCCGCATCCGACGACAGTTGCAACTTCGGTCCCGGCAGCGAGGCATCGCGCTGGAACAACCCGCCGATCACGAACTTGCCATTGGCCGGATTGCGCATGATCACCCGTTCGGGGTTCTTGGCATCCGGCGAGGCGACCCAGACGCCGCCCAACGAGGGCCTGCCGTCCCACAGGCCCTTGTCGGAGGCCTGAAAGACTTCAGGCGCCTCGACATCATGATCGACCAGACGAACTGAGGTGGCCGGCGTCGCGGCGTCGGTGCCCGTCGTGTTTGCCACTGCGGCATCCGTACCTTCGGACCCGGTTCCGGTGCCCGGCACGCAAGCTGTCAGCGCCAGGGAAGCGGCGCCAACCAAAATCCAAGATTTTAACAAATTTCCTGCCATTCCAAGCCCCATGCTTTGCGCAGTCTGTCGCCGCGCTTGCCTGCCACATCTCGTGCAAACCAGAATATCGCGGCGGATCAGGGTCTTTCGCCCTATATTCGCCCCGTTGACCCATCCGGTTCCAAGGCAAAAAAGCCTGTGGTTCCGGACAAGTCATCCCGGTTTCACGATCCGGGCCCATGCTCACACACCCGGTTCGGGCGCATCATAGCGACAAGCCGTGCGGCAGGGAAGGGTGGCTCTGGCCCGCGTGAAAGCCGGAAGCGGAAAAGAGCCCGGCACACCCTTTCAGAATCGTGCGTCCATCGCCATCCCACCCGCCGTCGGACAGTCGGCGGGAATGCCGCACCGCCGTGGCTCTGCCGCGCATTTTGCAACTTTCGGTGCTGCCGCTCTGGACGCAGAAATGAGATTGTGGGTAGAAGGCCTTGCGGATCAACCGCGAGAGGCGCACCGGGATCCGTCCTGCAACGCGCCGATCGCACAGACCGCGACGGTATGGAAGTGTGGCCGAGTGGTTTAAGGCTCTAGTCTTGAAAACTAGCGTGGGGGGAACCCCACCGTGGGTTCGAATCCCACCGCTTCCGCCACCCCCCTTTGAAATCATTGGGCACTGCAGGGTGCATCACGTCTGGGTCCCGCTGCTTTGAAGGATGAGCTGCAGGTCTCGCCGCAGGTCTTGGGGCCGGCGTACCAGGCGGCCTTGGTTGATGGGGTGATGCCACGCCTGCAGCTTGCAGAAATCCTGTACCTTGGCGACCGGCAGGGGCGTTGGAGAGGTGAGGGTGGCCTGTCGTGCCAAAGCCGTGTGCTGTCGTGGCGCGGCGGCCTGTCGTGCCTTCGGGACGTCCACTTATGAAAACGCCGGCGGTGTCACGGGAGTGCCGTCGCAAGTATATGATCCGTAATGATAAAATATGACCCTCGTCCGCCTCGGGCTTTGTGGCGCTTATAATTCCAATTTTGCGACCTGAGGCAGGTTCAGGTATACGGGGGGTCCGGTCCGTCCAGATCATGCGCATGAATTTGCTTCCGAACCCTATGGGTCTGGGCGGCTTCAGCATGTTCGGCGGCCACGCGATGCTCCATCAATTCAAGGACTTCAGATGACAAAACCTGCAAAACGCTCCGGAATGGCGCTTGGCCTGACAGCGGTTGCCACGCTTGCCCTGCTCGCCGGGTCCGCCTGGGCGGCAGACAGTGCCGGCGTGCTGGACACGACCTTTGGCGCTGCGACCGATGATGGCACCCCGGCGGGTGTCGTGTCGACCTCGCTGGGCAAGGGCGACGACGTGGCCAATGATCTGGCGGTTGGCGCGGATGGTTCGGTTCTGGTGGTGGGCAACCGCACCGCAGACACCGGCAATGACATCGTGCTGGTGCGCTACAAGGCCGATGGTACCTTTGACCCGAGCTTCGGGGCCAGCAAGGATGACGGCACCCCGGATGGCGTGGTCGACATTTCGTTGGGCAAGGGCGACGATTTCGGCACGGCCACGGCGGTGCAGGCGGACGGCAAGGTTCTGGTCGCAGGCTACCACGTTGACGGCAAATCGACCAACATCTTCGTGCTGCGCGTCAATGCCGACGGCACGCTGGATGACAGCTTCGGCAAGTCCGACGACGGCACCCCGAACGGCATCGTCAACATCTCGCTGGGCGACGGCAATGAAGAAGCCCGCGATCTGGCGATCCAGGCCGATGGCAAGATCGTCGTGGTTGGGGATTCGGTTGTGGCCGATGGCTCGACCAATATCGTCGTGGCGCGGCTGAATGCCGATGGCACTGCGGACGCCAGCTTCGGCAAGGGCGATGACGGCACCCCGGACGGGTTCGTTGAAACCTCGTTGGGCAAGGGCGACGACAAGGCCAATTCGGTGGTTCTGCAAGCCGATGGCAAGATCGTCGTGGCCGGCACCCATGTGGCCGAGGACGGTTCGTCCAACATCCTTGTGGCGCGCTATGACGCGGCCGGCGTGGCCGATGCCACCTTCGGCACGGCCAAGGATGACAGCCCGGATGGCTTCGTGAACATCTCGCTGGGTGCTGGCAATGACGAAGCCCATGGCGTGGCGCTGCAAGCCGATGGCAAGATCGACGTCGTGGGCGACACGGTTGGCGCCGATGGCTCTTCCAACATCGTTCTGGCGCGGCTTGGCACCGACGGGACCCCGGACGCCAGCTTCGGCAAGGGCGATGACGGCACCCCGGACGGCTTTGTGCAAACCTCGCTGGGCAAGGGCAATGACTTCGCCAACGGCCTGGCAGTTCAGGCTGATGGCAAGATCGTTGTGGTGGGCGACCATCAGGACACCACTGGCAGCAACATCGCCGTCGCCCGCTACACAGCGGATGGCGCGCTGGATGCGACCTTCGGCACCGCGGATGACGGCACCGAAAACGGCATCGTCAACCTGTCGCTTGGCGCGGGCGATGACACGGCCAGCAGTGTGGCCCTGCAAGGCGACAAACTGGTGGTTGTCGCGGGCACCACGACTGCGACCGACGGCTCCAAGAACATCGCGGTTCTGCGCCTGACGGCCCAGTGATCTGACGGTCCAGTGATCTGACGATCCAGTGATCTGACGATCCGGCGCGACCAAAAGCAGGCGGAGGGTGTCTTTGACGCCCTCCGCCGTACTCTTTCTGATAGGTCGTCATCTTTCGCTTTGGGTGACCCTGTTCCAAAGTCCCGTCCCATTTTTGCCCCGAACAGCTTAGTTCGCCCGCAAGGCAATCGTGAGTTCAAGGATGGCACCCGCTCCCCACCCGTTTTCGGCAGAGTTGCGGGGATGGCGCAAAGCCATCGGCCTGAAGCAGGACGCCTTGGCCCATCTGCTGGGTGTGACCCAAGCCGCTGTTTCGCGTTGGGAGGCGGGTCTGGACATGCCGTCGCGCCCCTTGATGCTGCGGCTGCGGGACATGATGTGCGCGTCCAGCGAGGATCGCCGCAAAGTCGACGGATTTGCCTTGGCCCAACAGGGCACGCTTCAGGCGTCTTACGATCTGGATGGGGTCAAACTGCTCAACGCGTCGCGCGGGTTGCAGCAGGCTTGGCCGCGCTTTGCGGCGCTGTCCAGTCTGCGGCTGATGGATCGGCTGGTCGGAGAGGCCGCCACGCTGTTGCACGACGATGAATTTGTGCGCCTGATCCGGCGGGGTGAGGTGGCGATGGTCTCGGCGATCAGCGACCGGCATGTGTCGCTGGAAATGGACAGCCCGTTTCGCCATCGCTGGCTGGCCACCTTTCGGGGCTATGGGCCGCGCATGGTGGTCAACATGACCTATGAACTTTGTGAGGCGGATGCCGCCCTTGGCATCGAGCGGGTGGTTCGGCTGGATGACTTGGTCGACTGACCGCCAAGCCGGGGCAGGGGCTTTGGTGGCGCCTGCCCTTGGTGATCCTGACGCCGATCCGACTGACCTTCCTTGGGATCATGGCAGGCCACTGGCTGTTCGGCGCGCCCTTCTAGGCCGCAGCCATGATCGGGCCTGTCGCCTTGGCGGGGATCATCTTGGGCAACGCGATCCTCTTGGCCGGCTTCATGCGCACCGGCGGGAACGGAAGGGTCACCTTCGACGTTCTGATCGAGGCCGGGGCGATCCGCTTCAAGCCGATTCTCTTGACGGCGGTCGCCGCCATGATCGGCGCGGCGGTGATCCTGTCCGACCCAATCTGTCAGGGTCTGGCGATCTCGTTGTTGTTCGGGCTGATGTCGTCGACCCTTCTGACCGCTCTGGTCATCCCCGCCCTATATCGAGTGTTCAAAACGTGACCCAGTTCCCAAGTTTGCAACGACCCTTGCCTGTTCTGGCCCTGCTGCTGGCGGGCTGTGCCCCGGTGCCCTATCAGACGCCCCCGCTTGTGGCGCCGGCGGCCTTTGATGGCGCGCAGGCCGCGCAGGCCCAAGCCACCGACCCGCAGTGGTGGACCGCCTTCCGTGATCCGGCGTTGACCCAGCTGGAGGCCACCGGACTGGCGCAGAACCTGACCGTGCTGCAGGCGGTTGCCCGCATTCAGGAGGCGAGGGCCAATGCCGGGGTGGCAGCGGCCATCGGCCTGCCGCAGGTTGGCCTGTCGGCCACTGCCGGCTTCACCGATCCCAGCGGTGGCGCCGCCATCACCGCCGAGGCGGCGGGCACCAACCTCAGCTGGATGGTCGACCTGTTCGGTCGGGTCGCCTCGGCCCGGTCGGCCTCGCATGCGCAACTGGATGCGGCCTATGCCTCGGCCGATGTGGCACGGATTGCCTTGGCCGGAGAAGTGGCCAGCGCCTATGTCGACCTGCGCTATTTTCAAAGCCGCATCGCCCTGACACAGGACAGCAAGGTCAGCCGCCGCAAGACGGCTGATCTGGTGCAAAGCGCCTTTGCAGCCGGAGCGGCCACCAAGCTGGACACCCTGCGCGCCGATCAGCTGATTGCGATCGCTGATGCGCAGTTGCCCACGCTGGAGGTGGGCTATGCCCAGGCGCTGAACCGGCTGGCGACGCTGACCGGTCAACCCTCGGCCAGCCTTGCCGCCAGCCTGGGTCGGGGAGTGGCGCAGCCCGTGCCTCATGTCCGCGCCGCAGTGGGGGTTCCGGCCGATGTGCTGCGCCACCGCCCCGACGTCATCGTGGCCGAACGCGATCTGGCCTCTGCCTATGCCGCCATCGGCGTGGCGCGGGCTGACCTTTACCCATCTCTGACCCTGGGCGGCAGCATCACCGCCTCGGGGGGCAGCGGCGGATTGGGCAGCCCCGCCCGGTCGTTCGGGCCGACGCTGAACCTGCCGCTGTTCACCGGCGGCAAGATCCGCAATGCCATCAGCGCTGCCCAATCACGCGCCAATCAGGCGGCGCTTGTCTGGCAAGCCGCCGTTTTGAATGCGGTCGAAGAGATCCAGAACGCGCTGGCCGCCTACTCTCGCGACGGGCGCAACATGGCCGCACAGGAACGGCTGATGAGCATCTCGGTCCAGACACTGGATCTTGCGCGCTCCAGCTTCCAGATCGGTCAGGGCGACTTTCTGTCCGTGCTGGAGGCCGAGCGCACCCTGCTGGACGCCCGCGCCGCCCTTGCCGATGCCAACCGCGCCCGCGCGCTCAATTTCATCCGCCTCAGCATCGCAACCGCCGACGGCGTCACACCACACTGACACACCACCGGCGCGACGCAGAAGGCCGGAGGGGGCCGCGTGATGAAACCCAGCACGCGCGTTTGCCGGCCTTCCCGCGATGCGGTGCAACCAACTGAACGTCGGCATTTTCTGGCTGCGCTGACAAAAAGGGCAAAGCCGGGTCTTCAGGACCACGCAAAGGGCCGAAAGGGGGCACCCATAGCGTCCCGATCCCGCAACCTACCGCAGGCGGGGTAAAGATCTTCGCTTCAACGGAATGGAATTTTCCGTCAAGAACCCCCATCTTGAGAGAATCCCGCACAAAAGGCGTTGAAGATGGACATGTACAAGAAAACCAAGGAAGCGCTTGCCGCACTGACCCCGATGCAGTTTCGCGTCACCCAGGAGAATGCGACCGAGCGTCCGGGCACGGGCGAGCATTTGCACACCGACGAACCCGGGATCTATGTTGACATCGTGTCGGGCGAGCCGTTGTTCGCCTCGTCTGACAAGTTCGACTCCGGCTGCGGTTGGCCCAGTTTCACCAAGCCGATCGTGCCAGAGTTCGTGAACGAGCTTCGCGACGTCTCGCATGGTATGGTGCGCACCGAAGTCCGCTCGACCCACGGGGACAGTCACCTCGGCCATGTCTTCAACGACGGTCCGCAAGAGGCGGGCGGTCTGCGCTACTGCATCAACTCGGCTTCGCTGCGCTTTATTCCGCGTGACGAGATGGAGGATCAGGGCTACGCGGCCTATCTGGATCAGGTGGAGGATATCTGACTGCCGCGATCCCGACAGACGGCGGTCGCACTGCTGCAGGGATCGCAGAACGGCGGCGCTGGGTCCCGATCAGCGCGACAATCCGGGGATGCGGTCAAAGACCCAGGTCAAGGGATCATCGACCCAGGCTTTGGTGACATATTCGTCATGATCGACGCCCGGTGTTGCCAGAAAGCTGACCGATCCCGGCACCAACTGCGAGGGGGCCTGGGTGGAATAAGCGATCCGGCGGGATTTCAGCTTGTGCTCCAGCAGGGTGTTTTCCGCTTCCGAGGCTTCGGAAAACGCGGACAGGAAGAAGGCGCGGCGGCTTGACCGGATCCAGGTCACGAAGCGATCGGTTTCGGCGTAAAGCGCGTCCAGCAGGACGACGCCCATCAGCCGCTTGCCAACCCCGCCCAGCGTGATGGCATAGGCGGCCGGATTGTAGCCGCCGCTGAACGCCACCAGAATGATCGGCAGTCTGGCGAAATGCGCTTTGGTCTCGTGCGCGCCGATCAGATCGGCAAGTGCCACATGCGCCTCGGTCATGAAGCGGGCAAAGGCGCCTTCTTGCCAGAACTGACCCGCGCTGGAATCAAGCGCGTCGACGGCAAACTGCGGGGCGATCAGGGCCGCGTTGAGGCTGGAGCCCTGCAACTGGTCCAGCACCCGTTGACGCGCGATGACATCCCGTTGCAGCGTCGATTGATTGCCGTGGAAGAAGACGATGATCGCGGCCTTCTTGCCAAGGTCGAAGCCGGCCGGCAACGCCACCAGCACGCGGTTGTCAGAATAGGTCTGATCCTCGAAATAAACCCCGCCCCGCGGGGCGGTATGGCCCGCCCGGCCATTCAGCGACACGTCAAGGAATTTTGCCCCGGTGTCGGGTCGGATACCCTTGTAGGGAAACGGTGCGGCGGCAAAGTGGTACAGGCTGGCTTTCATCGTCGGCAGGGGACCTCTTGCGGTGGTGGCCCCGGCCGAGCCTGGCGTGCCGATCCCGCTGATGCCAAGCGCAACCGATGCCGCCAGCCGCGTGGCAAGGCGTCCAAAGCTGCGGCGTGAATACACACGGGTGAGCATCGCGTCGGATCGGCCCCCTCAGGTGAAGCGGCGGGACCGGAAAACGGTCCGCCTGTTCCAGGTTACCAAGGTCAAATCTAGCACGGCGTCGTTGCCTCACAAAGCCTTGGCTTGCGAGAGGCCGGGCGCGAAGGCGTTAAATCGCTGCGCTGCAAGACTTGGTGCGGATGTTCGCCCCCAAGCGCAGGGCACAAATGGCGCCGTCTGCGGGTGGCGCCGCGCCTTTCGCCACGCTACGGGACAGGGCGACAACTTTCCCGAGGGCGCACCGGGGATTGTCTTTTGCCGACAGGGGTCATTGGATGGGACGCGAACAGCTTGATCCCGGCATCGGCATAAGTGGTGTCCGGTCCGGGCTGGACGTCAGACCAAGCGGATTGGCAGCGCCGGGCGAAGCCGCCGTGTGGATCTGGGGTCCACGCTGGATGGCATCGACGCTGCCGCCAGCCGTCCAGGGTCCGGCACGGCAGGTTGGGCCAGGGCCAGCCCGTGCCAAGGAACTTGACACGGACGGCGCTTTCCGCCCGTTTGGAATGGCGGCCGTCTGTGCTGCCGCGTCGTCGGATCCCTGCCGTCCAAAAGCCCGTGGGGGATCTGAAAGGTCCCGATCGTCAGGCCCACAGAGACCCGCAGCCGAGACCGCTTGCCAGCGGTCGGCTGGCTGCTTCATAAGCGGCAGACAAGATGGGACCTCAGGATTGCAAACCCGGTGGTGCCAGACCTGACGACCCAAGCGTGAACAAGACCGGGCCCCCATCTCCGCAACGGATCGGCATAATGCCGCCAGACAGCCAAAGGAAAGGCACCGCCATGAAAGTACCGCCCCGCACGCTTGGCCCCCATCAGCGCTGTCAGGTCTGGGTGCATGACGCCCGAACGGGCAGCAACACGCTGATCTTCGAAACGCGTGACCTGCTGCTGGAGGCGCCGAACTGGACGCTGGACGGGGCGGCGCTGATCTTGAACGGCGACGGTGTGCTGTGGCGGTTGCCGGTGGCGGCACCTGCCTTGACGCAGATCGTCATCGCGGGCGTGCCCAACCTGAACAACGACCATGTGCTGGACCCGGATGGCACGCATGTCTTCCTGTCGGCCTATGACGATTGGCACCTGTACCGCGCGCCCTTGGCGGGTGGTCAGGCCACGCGGATTTCCGGCAAGGAGGGGCCAGAGGGTCTGTTGCACTTCCTGCACGGCGTCTCGCCGGATGGCCGGCAATTGGCCTTCGTCGGGGTGCGGGCCGAGATCACTTCGGCCAACTTCACCTTCATTTCGGCTGACATCTGCACCATGTCGAGCGACGGCACCGGCTTTCGGGTGATCACCCAAGGCAGCGCGCCCAATGACGGGCCCGAGTATAGCCCGGATGGTGCCTGGCTGTACTTCAACACCGAAACCTTCACGGGCCATGCGCAGATTGCCCGGATGCGGCCCGATGGCGCGCAGGTCGAGCGTCTGACCCACAGGCCCACGGTGGATTGGTTCCCGCATCTGTCGCCTGATGGCAGCCGGGCCGCCTATCTGGCCTTTCCGCCCGGCACAGTGGGCCACCCGGCCGATCTTTGGGTCGAAGTGATGACGGTGGAAGCGGACAACTGGGCCCAAGCCAAGGTCGCGGCGCGGATTTTCGGTGGGCAGGGCACTATCAACGTCAACTCCTGGTCGCCCGACAACGCCCGGTTTGCCTATGTCGCCTACCCGATCGACTAATCCCCAGACCTGACCGCCCCCTGGAAAGAAGAGACAGACCTTATGGCCTATACCGTTGAAAGCCTTGCAAAAGAACAAGACAGCCTGATGCTGGAGCGCTTCGATTACGACACCGCGTGGCGTTTGGGCACCCTGATCCACGCGCGTGCCGCTGCCCGGCAGGCCCCGGTCGGCATCTCGATCAGCCATGGCGATGCGCTGGTGTTTGTTTCCCTGTTGCCGGGCGCGACGCGGGACAATCTGGACTGGATGGCGCGCAAGCGGGCCGTGGTGCTGCGCTTTCACCGCAGTTCGCTGGCGATGCGGCTGGAGGCCGAGGCGGGCGGCTATGACTTCAACGCCCGCTTCCTGTTGCCGCCGTCCGAGTTCATTGCCAGCGGCGGCGGCGTGCCCTTGCTGTTGCGCGGTGGCACTTTGATTGGTGCCGTGGCGGTCAGCGGGTTGCCGGATGTGGAGGACCACCAGATGGTTGTCAGCGCCTTGCGCGATCTGATCGGCCAGGCATGAGGCGGAGGTGACCTTGTTGACCGCGAAACGCATGCCGATGGCGGGCTTGCTGCAAGGGGCTTTCGGGACCATCGCCGCGACACCGGGTTACCAGCGGGACCGGCGTTGGGGTGAAGTCCGCTGCGTCGCCCGATTTGTCCGGCGGCTGCTGGGGCGCAGCAAGGTGGCGGCCCAGATGCACGGCGCGACGCTTGCTTTGGCCTTGGCTGTGGCAGCCTGTCCCGCCATGGCCGGCAGCCTGCCCAAGTTGATCGAGCCCGGCTTGCGGCTTCCCACCAGTCCGCCCGGCATCACGCGGGTGGCGTTGACCTTTGACGCCTGCGACGGCCATGTGGATCGCCGCATTCTGGATGCCTTGGAACAGGGCAACATCCCCGCAACGCTGTTTATCAGCGGCAAGTGGCTGGCGCGCAATCCGACGGTGTTTGCCGAACTTCTGGCGCGGCCGGACCTGTTCGAGCTGGAGGATCACGGCGCGCGCCATGTGCCGGCGGTCGACTATCCTACGGCGGTTTATGGCTTGAAGGCCGCCGGATCGCCCGAGGCGGTTCACGCGGAAGTGGCGGACGGGGCGGCGGCGATCGTGGCGGCAGGCGGAGCTGCGCCGCACTGGTTTCGCGGGGCGGCAGCGGTCTATGACGCCTCTGCCATGACGTCCATCGCAGGACAAGGATATGAAATTGCAGGATTTTCAAGGAATGGCGATGCCGGGGCCAGTCTGTCGGCGCGGGCCGCTGCCAAGGTGATCGGTGCGGCGCAGGATGGCGATGTGATCTTGTCGCACATCAACCAGCCCAAACGCGCGGCGGGCGCTGGCGTGGTGGCCGGGATTGCCGCGTTGCAGGCCCGCGGCGTGGTTTTCGTCCGATTGCAGGATGTCTTCCCGCCCCGCATCGGCGGACGCCTCTAGGCCTCTTGCCGCAGGCGCCAGATGCCATGTGTCACCAGCGCCGCCAGAATGACCGCGCCGCCGAACAGGCTGAGCGGGGCAGGCGCCTCGCCCACCACGGCCCAGACCAGCAAGGGAGAGGCCACGATCTCCAGCATGGTGATCATCGACACTTCGGCCGCTGGCAGGTGGCGCGGGCCGATCATCTGCAAAGCACAGCCCGCCGCCAGCACGACCGAGCCGTTGAGGCTGACCATGGCCCATTGCGTGGCATCGAAGGCGTGGTGCGGGGCGAAGGGATAGGCCAGAAGAGCGGTGGTGAAATAGCCCAAAGCCGCCGGTACGATCAGGCTATGGGCCGATGTGTGGCGCAAGATGACGTAGTATCCCGCCGCCGCCGCCGCATTGATCAGGGCCAGCGCATCGCCCAGAAGCCTGCCACCGCCCAGTGATCCGCTGGCGATGATCAGCACCCCGGCAAAGACGGCGGCCATGCACAGGACCGTCATGCGCGGGATCCGCTCGTTCAGGGCCAGAAAGGCCATCAGCGCCGCGATGAAGGGCGAGGAGGCGTAAAGCAACATGGTGTTGGCAACACTCGTATGACCAAGCGCCATCAGGTACAGAAACGACCCCAGCCCCTGCGACGCGATCAAGAGCAGCTAGGGCCAGGACACCAGTTCCCGCCAGGTCGGAAAGGCTTGCGGGGCGAACAGGGCCGTGCCGACCAGCGTGACCACGCCACCGATCAGCCCGCGCCAGACGGCAATGTCCATGGTGTCGGCCGCCATCAGCCGCACCAGAAGCGCGTCCGGCACGAAAAGCATGGCCCCGGCGAGGGTGAAAGCCAGGCCCAGGCGGGGATTGGGGGCGAAAGTCTGTGTCAGGTGGGTCATGGCGCCAGAAATCAGGTCTTGGGGGTGAAGGGAAGGCTTGACGCAATTGTACGGATGTACAAGATTTGCCGAAAGAGGGAGGCTTTCATGGATTTCGTGCATTTCCTGTCCAGCCACATGCTGGATCCGGCCTTGGGTGGCAAACAGCTTTACCGCAACATGGTTGAACAAGCCGTTCATGCAGAGGCCGTGGGCTATGACGGCGTGGCGCTGCCAGAGCATCATCTGGTCAATGTGCTGCTGATCCCCTCTCCGTTGCAAATGGCGGTGAAGGTGGCGGCGCATACCAAACGGGTACGGCTGGTCACCTCGGTCTGTCAGTTGCCTTTGCGCGATATGCGGGTCTTTGCCGGTGAGGTGGTGCAGGCGCAGGCCTTGTGCGACGGGCGGCTGATGCTGGGGGTGGGCAAGGGGGCATTCGGGTATGAGACCGAGCGGCTTGGCGTGCCCTTTGGCGAGACCAAGCCACGGTTTGAAGAGGCTTTACAAGTACTTGAGGCCTTGCTGACCCGGGCGGATGTGTCTTGGGACGGGCTGCACTACAAGTTCGAGGCGCTGACGATCATGCCGCGGCCCGAGGATCCGATTCCGCTGATGCTGGGGGTGATGCTGCCTGCCGGGATCGAGGCGGCGGCGGCCAAGGGCTATCATGTGCAGACAACGCCCTTGGGGGCAGCGCATGGGCAGTTGGAAGCGCAGGTTTCGGCCTTCCATCGCGGCAAGGCGGCGGGGGGGCATGCCAACCGGCTGTCCTTGCAGCGCGGGGTGTTTCTGGTGAGGTCGGAGGCCGAGCGGCGGCGGATGGTGGAGTTTGCGCATCGCTACTACGCCAGCTTCGACAATGTCTTCGGCGGGCCGGGGATTGTCGATCAGGGCATCATCCGGCCCTTGCCGCGCAGCCAGACGGCTGAGGAGTTGGGTCAGAATATCCTGATTTGTCAGAAGGATGAGATGATCGACCGGCTGGGCGGCTATGCGGATCTGGGGATCGACGAGGTGATTGTCACCTCGATCTTCGGCCAGCCGCAGGATGAGACTTTGGACATGATGTCCGCGCTTGCGGGAGAGGTTTTCCCGCATTTCCGCAAATCCAGCAAAGCAGCCTGAGGAGGCCAAATGCCTGTTATCCGGATTGAAATGTTCGAAGGTCGTACCAATGACCAGAAGCGCGCCTGTGCCGAGGCCGTCACCAAGGCCTGGGTCGATACCTGCGGTGGTACGCCGGGGTCGGTGACGATCATCTTTGCCGATGTCGCGAAAAGCGACTGGGCCTCGGCGGGCAAGTTGGCCTCGGACCCCAAGGAGTAGGCGATGCGCAGCGCGTATTCGGTGGCGGGGCAGGGGCCTGCCTTGTTCCTGATCCATGGGATCGGGGCGCGGCGGGCGACGTTTGACCGGATGGTCGAAGGGCTGCGGGACAAATTTACCTGCATTTCCTATGACTTGCGGGGGCATGGGCTTTCGCCTTTGCCGGACGGGCGGTTTGGGCTGGATGATCTGGTCGATGATCTGGAGGAATTGCGCGTCCGGTTGGGGGTGGAGACGGCGCATTTCGCCGGGCACTCGCTGGGCGGGATGATCGGGCCGCGCTATGCGCTGCGGTATCCCGAGCGGGTGTTGTCTTTGGGGCTGTGGTCGACGGCGGCGTTTCGGACGGAAGATGACAGCGCCAAGGTGATGGGCGTGGTAAAACTGATGCGAGACAAGGGGATAGGTCCGGTGCTGGACACCCTGACGGCGCGCTGGTTCACCGATGCCTTTTGTGCCGCGCGGCCCGATGTGATCGAATGGCGCAAGAAGCAGGTGATGGACACACAGGCGGACGTATTCCTCAATGTCTTTGATATCTATGCCGAAACGGAAATGGCACCTTGGTTGCACGAGGTGAAGGCGCCCTGCCAGATCATCACCGGTGAGCTGGATGGCGGCTGCAACCCACGGCTCAACACGCTGATCCATGCGGCGCTGCCGGGGTCGGAGCTGGTGATCCTTGACGGGCTGAAACACGCGATCTTCATTGAGGCGACGGAGGTGGTGCTGCCCCATGTGCGGCGCTTCCTTTTGGCGCAGGCGTCCTGAGCCAAGCCATTGAGAACGGTGGATTAACCGGCCCGGAGCCTTGCTTCGGGCCGGTCTTTTGTGCGTCGTGCCTGCGTCAGTTTTTTGTCGTTCTTTTGTAACGACGCGCGCGGAGGAAGCGCTGCGTTAACCAAGGTTTCGGAACTCGGTTGGCGGTGTGGCTGTGACGGAGGCCCCCTCCCTCTCCCTCCCCCTGAAGGGGGAGGGGAGCGCCCGTTCTGGGATGCTGGCACGGGGTGACAGGCGGGCAGGGTCGCGGGCCCGCCGCAGGGATTTGGCACGGCGCAGGGGAACGGGCGGGCATGGCTTTGCCGCTGCGGTGTCGGCGTGTCGACGGGGCGGGACTTGGGGGGCGGGGCTTGGGGGGCGGGACTGGGGGGGGGGGGGCAGGACTGGGGGGGGGCGCGACTGGGACTGTGGGCTTGCGCCGGGGCGCTTGGGTCAGCCGTAGGGTCAGCCATTTTGGCCGGGGCTGCTCAGTTCGCTTTGCGCGAGTTTGAGGCAGAGGCTGAGGCCGTTGTCGACCGCCGTCTGATCGCGCCTGCGCATCCAGTCGAGCCAGAGGCCGTCAAGCGTGGCCATGATCAGGTCGGTGACGGCGGGGATCCGGGGGCTGGTGGCGGGCGTGCTCAAGCCCTGAAGATGGCTGATCAGTTCGGCCCGGTAGCGGTCATAGAGGGCGCGCTCGGTCTGCGCGATGGCGGGGTGGGAGAGGGCGGCGCTCCACAGGTCGATGCGCATGCGCAGGTGCGGCGGCGCGAGGAACTGGGCGGTGAAGCCGGCGGCAAGGAAGGCCTTGAGGCGCTCGGTCGGGGTGGACAGGCTGGCGAGCAGGGATTCTTCGGCCTGACGCAGTTGGTTCGAGGCGAGGCGGTAGGCTTCGGACAGAACCTCGTCCATGGTGGCGAAATGATAGGAGATGTGGCCGAGCGACAGTCCCGCCTCGGCCGCGATCTTGCGGGCGGTGAGGGCGGCGTAGCCATCGCGCTGCAGGCAGGTGAGGGCGGCTGCGGCGATGTCTTGGCGGCGGCTGGTGGCGCGGGGGCTGCGGTGTATCATCTGCCTTCGGGGGTGGCCTCTTGGCTTTTTGGCCTGTCTGACGCAGAAGGGCAAGCTGATGGAGGGTCCCATGGCGACACGCTTTGCATTTGATATCCACGCGACGGACGGACGGGCGCGGACCGGTGTGATCTCGACCCCGCGGGGCGAGATCCGCACGCCGGCGTTCATGCCGGTGGGGACAGCGGCCACGGTGAAGGCCATGATGCCCGAAAGTGTCCGGGCCACCGGGGCGGACATTCTGCTGGGCAACACCTATCACCTGATGCTGCGGCCCACGGCGGAGCGGATTGCGGCGCTGGGTGGGTTGCACAAGTTCATGAACTGGGAGCGGCCGATCCTGACCGATTCCGGCGGGTTTCAGGTGATGAGCCTGTCGGCCTTGCGCAAGATGTCGGAAGAGGGGGTGCGCTTCTCGTCCCATATCGACGGGTCCAAGCATATGCTGAGCCCGGAGCGAAGCATGGAGATCCAGAAGCTGCTGGGGTCGGATATCGTCATGTGCTTTGACGAGTGCCCGGCCTTGCCTGCAACCGATGAGGCGGTGGCCAAGTCGATGCGGCTGTCGATGCGCTGGGCGCAACGGTCGCGCGATGCGTTTGGCGACCGGCCGGGGCATGCGCTGTTTGGCATCCAGCAAGGCGGGGTCAATCAGGATCTGCGCGGCGAGAGTGCGGAAAAGCTGCGGGCGATTGGCTTTGATGGCTATGCGGTGGGCGGGTTGGCGGTGGGCGAGGGGCAGGAGGCGATGTTCTCGGTTCTGGATTATGCCCCGGGGATGCTGCCGCAGGACAAGCCGCGGTATCTGATGGGGGTGGGCAAGCCGGATGACATCGTGGGGGCGGTGGAGCGGGGCATCGACATGATGGACTGTGTGCTGCCGTCGCGGTCTGGCCGCACCGGGCAGGTCTGGACGCGGCGCGGGCCGGTGACGATCAAGAACGCCCGGCATCAGGATGACCCGAGGCCGATTGACGAGGCTTGCACCTGTCCGTGCTGCCGGAACTACAGCCGCGCCTATCTGCATCATGTGTTCAAGGCCGAGGAAATCATCGCCAGCATGCTGATGACCTGGCACAATCTGCATTACTTTCAGGAGCTGATGCAGGGCTTGCGCGATGCGATTGCGGCGGGCAGATTGGCGGCGTTTGTGGCGGAGTTTCATGCGCAGAGGGCGCAGGGGGATATAGAACCGAGATGAACAGGCTGGCGTTTCTGGCAGGTGTGCTGACGGCGCAGGCGGCTTGGGCGGCGGATGACTGCGGGCTGACGGCGGATCAGGTCAAGGCGGTGCCGCAGGCGCTGGTGGGCACCTGGAATGGCGTGTTCCGCGACGGGATGGCGGTGCAGGATGGCAAGCCGCAGGCCTTGCCCGCCGATGCCACGGTGCAGAAGATCGTGCTGACGCTGGACGGCGGCAAGCTGACGCTGGCGGTGGATGACATGTTCCCGGCCATCGCGTTCGATCCGGTGGCCGATGTGCAGGACTATGCGCTGCCCGGCGAATCTCCGCTGGCGGCGGCCGAGTTTCTGGCGCCCGAGGTGACGGCGGCCGGGCTGACATGTGACCCCGCCAGCCTGCCGCAGGTGCAGGGCACCAGCACGGTGGACAGCGATGTGACCTCGACCTTCCGGATCATCGGTCTGACGCCGGATCAGGTGGTTCTGGTGATCCGGGGCAGCGGCCATGGTCTGGCGGCGCGGGCGGTGTTTGACCTGACGCGCGCGGCCAAGGGATAGGCTTGTGCGGCAAACCGCTGACGGGCGCTGCTTCGCTTTACCTTGATCCGCAGGCGCGCTTGCGCCGATTTCAATAGCCCATCATGATGCATGTGATTGTGATGGGGCCCCCCGGTTGACTCGGGGGCTTGGCACTACCAGATATAGCCCACGAACAGGGGAAGGCCCCAAAAGTTGCCGACGCTCGGGACTGCGGCCTTCCTGCCAGAAAGGAACCAAGATGACGGACAAGTTGTCACAAAGCTACCCGGTGTTGCCGCTGCGCGACATCGTGGTGTTTCCGCATATGATTGTCCCCTTGTTCGTGGGCCGCGAAAAGTCGGTCCGCGCGCTGGAAGAAGTCATGGCGGATGACAAGCAGATCCTTTTGTCCTCGCAGATTGACCCCTCGGTCGATGATCCGGGCACCGAAGGCATTTACCGCGTGGGCGTTTTGGCCAACGTGTTGCAGCTGCTGAAGCTGCCCGATGGCACCGTGAAGGTGCTGGTCGAGGGCAAGGCGCGGGTCAAGATCACCGAGTTTGTCGCCAATGCCTCGTTCTTCGAGGCCAAGGCCGAACGCTTGCACGAAGTGCCGGGCGACAAGGCCTCGGCCGAGGCGATGGTGCGGTCGGTGACCGATGAATTCGAACGCTACGCCAAGATCAAGAAGAACATCCCCGAAGAGGCTTTGCAGGCCGTTTCCGACACGCATGAGCCGGCCCGGTTGGCCGACCTTGTGGCCGGGCATCTGGGGGCCGAGGTTTCCCTGAAGCAGGAAATCCTTGAGACCTTGGACGTGGCCGAGCGGCTTGAGAAGATTTTCGGCCATATGCAGGGCGAAATGTCCGTGCTGCAGGTCGAGAAGAAGATCAAGACCCGGGTCAAGAGCCAGATGGAGAAGACCCAGCGCGAATACTATCTGAATGAGCAAATGAAGGCCATTCAGAAGGAATTGGGCGATGGCGAGGACGGCCAGAACGAATTGGCCGAACTGGAAGAGCGCATCTTCAAGACCAAGTTCAGCAAGGAAGCCCGTGAAAAGGCGGAAGCGGAACTGAAGAAGCTGAAGGCGATGTCGCCGATGTCGGCGGAAGCGACGGTGGTGCGCAACTATCTGGACTGGCTGCTGTCGGTTCCGTGGGGCACCAAGAGCCGCGTCAAGAAAGACCTGATCGAGGCGCAGAAGGTCTTGGATCTGGACCATTACGGTCTGGACAAGGTCAAGGAACGCATCGTCGAGTATCTGGCGGTGCAGGCGCGCTCGGCCAAGCTGAAGGGGCCGATCCTGTGCCTCGTCGGTCCTCCGGGCGTGGGTAAAACCAGCTTGGGGCGGTCTGTGGCGAAGGCGACCGGGCGTGAATTCATCCGGATTTCCTTGGGTGGCGTGCGCGACGAGTCTGAAATCCGCGGTCACCGTCGGACCTATATCGGTTCCATGCCCGGCAAGATCATCCAAGCGCTGAAGAAGGCGAAGACCACCAACCCGCTGATCCTGCTCGATGAAATCGACAAGATGGGGCAGGACTTCCGGGGTGATCCGGCGTCCGCGATGCTGGAGGTTCTGGATCCGGAGCAAAACAGCACCTTCACCGACCACTATCTGGAAGTGGAATACGATCTGTCCAACGTGATGTTCATCACCACGGCCAACTCGTACAACATGCCCGGACCGCTGCTCGACCGGATGGAGATCATTCCGCTGTCGGGTTACACCGAAGACGAAAAGCTTGAGATCGCCAAGGGCCACTTGCTCCCGAAGCAGATCAAGGCGAACGGGTTGAAGAAGACCGAATTCTCGGTCTCGGATGCCGCTTTGACTCATGTGATCCGGTACTACACCCGGGAAGCAGGCGTGCGGAATCTGGAACGGGAAATCGCCAAGCTGGGCCGCAAGGCCATCACGGATATTCTGAAGGCCAAGACCACCTCGGTTGTGGTGGATGAGGCCAAGGTTGAGGAATATCTGGGCGTGCAGCGCTATCGCCATGGTTTGGCGGAGAAGGAAGATCAGGTTGGTGTTGTCACCGGCCTGGCCTGGACTTCGGTCGGTGGGGAAATCCTGCAGATTGAGGCGCTGAAGCTGCCGGGCAAGGGCCGCATGAAGACGACCGGGAAACTGGGCGACGTCATGAAGGAGTCGATTGAGGCAGCCAGTTCCTATGTTCGCTCGGTCAGCCCCGCCCTTGGGGTGAAGCCGCCGAAGTTCGAGACGATGGATATTCACGTCCACGTGCCGGAAGGGGCGACGCCGAAGGATGGGCCCTCGGCTGGTCTGGCGATGGTGACCTCGATCGTGTCGGTGATCACGGGCATTCCGGTCCGCAAGGACGTGGCGATGACTGGGGAAGTGACGCTGCGCGGCAACGCCTTGCCGATTGGCGGCTTGAAGGAAAAGCTGCTGGCCGCACTGCGGGCGGGCATGACGACCGTGCTGATCCCGGAAGAAAACGCCAAGGATCTGGTGGATATTCCGGAGAACGTGAAGCAGGGGCTGAAGATCATCCCGGTGAGCCACGTGCGCGAAGTGCTGAAGATCGCGCTGGTGCGGGACCCGGTGCCGGTCGAGTGGGATCAGGAGGCAGAGGATGCCGCCGCCGCCGCCCGTCAGGCCAAACGGGACGAGGTGGCGAGCCCGACCGCCCATTGAGTGAAAAAGGCGCCCCGCGGGGCGCCTTTTGCTTTTGCGGGCTGGGGCGTCCAGCCGGATGACCCAAGCCTTGGCGGTGCCAGCCTCAGCCGGGCGAGCCGTTGCCCCCGGAGGCCACAGCAACCAGAACCAGGATCAGCAAGAGCGGGACCACAAGGCCGCCCGCGCTGGAGGACGTGGTGGCCTGGGCCACGACGGTCGGGGCGACAACGGCTTCCTTGACGCCACCTGCCGTGGCCACGGAGGCAGACAATGCAAGTGCCGCAGCACCTGCCAAAGCAAGACGACGCATGTTGAACTCCTTCTGGGGGGCAAACTGAAGTGTTTGCCGACCCAAGCCATACTGCGCGAATTGCCGCGTTTCGCAACAGGTGATCGGTTGCGAAACGCGCCAGCGATCACGCGTTCGGTGTGCTGCCGCCCGAGGCAACCGCCACCAGAACCAGGATCAAGAGCAAGGGCACCACAAGCCCCCCTGCGCTGGACGAGGTGGTGGCTTGGGCCACGGCCGCAGGGGCCACGACGGCCTCTTTCACGCCACCGGCTTGGGCGACAGAAGTCGAGACGGCAAGGGCCGCGACAGCGGCAAGAATGTAACGACGCATGGGGATTATCCTTCTTTCATCAGGTCAAACTTTGCCACAGGCCGGCGTGAAAAGACCGGCCGTGTCAGGGTCAGGTCGGGTTGCTGCTGCCGCCGGAGGCCACGGCCACCAGCACGAGGATCAGCAGGAGCGGCACGACCAGTCCGCCCGCGCTGGAGGACGTGGTGGTTTGCGCCACGACGGTCGGGGCCACCATGGCCTCTTTGACACCGCCGGCTTGGGCAACCGAAGCGGTAAGGGCAAGTCCAGCCACGGCAGCCAGAATATAACGACGCATCATGATCTCCTTTGGTGCAACAGGTTCAGGCCTGCTGACGGTTGCTGAGAATGCAGCCCCGGGTGGGGTCCGCCGGGGCAGAAGGACGGGTCATCCTGCCGCGACGGGCCACCGGGTCACCGCACGACGGAATTGCTGCCGCCGGACGCCACGGCGACCAGCACCAGAATAAGCAAGAGCGGCACGACCAATCCCCCCGCACTGGAGGAGGTGGCGGTCTGGGCGACGACGGTCGGGGCCACGACAGCCTCTTTCACGCCACCGGCCTGCGCGACCGTGGCCGTCAGGGCCAATCCGGCCACAGTTGCAAGAATAAGACGACGCATTGTGATCTCCATCTGATCATCCGTTGAACCCGGCCTTGGCCGGGCGATCCTGGTGCGGCAGATGCGGGCGGGCCTGTCGCGGCCTTCGCCCGCACGGCTGCGCAGAAGGTTCAGTCAATCGGCGTGCTGCTGCCGCTGGATGCAACGGCGACCAGGACCAGAATCAACAGCAACGGCACGACCAAGCCGCCCGCGCTGGAGGAGGTTGTGGTTTTGGCAACGACGGTCGGGGCTACAACAGCCTCTTTGACACCGCCGGCATTGGCAACTGAAGCCGAAAGCGCAAGTGCCGCGGCACCGGCCAGAAGGAAACGACGCATTCTAATCTCCCTGTGAACGTCAAGTTATACCGGGCTGTCAAAAGGCGACAGCGCAGCGGCCATAGCGAGACGCAAGGATCGGCAGAACGATTCGTCGGCCCGCGATGCCACTGTTCCAAAGATTTAGGACCAGAATGATCGGTCAGAAACACTTTTGAATAGTTTTGCGAAAAAGGATTGCGACACTGGGCAAATTGGTCGCAGGGAAACGCGCTTTGGCGTGGTGGATAGGCCATGTGAGGGAAATATCACCAACCTTCGACAGGCTGTAACACTTGTTTGCATTCGGTTGGCCAGGCGATAGGGTCGGGGAGAATGCAGACCAATCTGGGGATGATCGCCATGGCCGCCAAATCTAACGAAGACACCCCGGCGCGGGTTGCAAGGCCCAAGGCTGCGGGCAAATCTGCCCAGCGGCCGAAAAAGACGGCCGGTGCCGCGGCCTTGGTGCAGGATCCGGTGGACGCAGGGCAGGGGACTGCGGGCCTTGTCCACACCTTGGGCGGGCGCGACACGGCGGTCTTGAAGACCAAGGACCTGATCGACCGGGTCACCGAGGTCTCGGGTGGCAAGAAGA
Source organism: Stagnihabitans sp. (assembly GCF_964946895.1). NCBI lineage: Bacteria > Pseudomonadati > Pseudomonadota > Alphaproteobacteria > Rhodobacterales > Paracoccaceae > Stagnihabitans > Stagnihabitans sp. Next base: position 121,597 of record NZ_CBBQHX010000005.1, read on the forward strand.
AAGATGTGAAATCCATCGTCGAGGCCGCGCTGGCACAGATCGGCGCAGCCCTTGGCCGGGGGGAAAGCCTGAACCTGCAAGGCTTTGGCCATCTGCGCGTCGCCCGCAAGGCGACGGCCGACAGCCCGGTGGCGACGCTGAAGCTGCGTCAGGGCGAGGCGGGCAAGGCCAAGCCGAAATCTGATGCCGGCGAAGAGAAAGACACTCTTGCGGAGGATTCCGATCAAGGCTAAGTAGCCGCCATCGGGCGATTAGCTCAGCGGTAGAGCGCTTCGTTCACATCGAAGATGTCAGCGGTTCAAATCCGTTATCGCCCACCATTATCTCCGCCAGAACGGCGTCGTCTTTTGCGAAAGACGACGCCGTTTTGCTGTGAGCCGGGCGCATGTCTGGCGCAATCGTCTGGCTTCACGCGCTTTTGACTGGGACCTTTCGCGCCCGAAGCGTTACGCCTTTGGTCATGGCAGCCGGAGTGAGCCCCATGGACCGCAGAACCTTTCTTGCCCTTTGCGCGGCCGCCGCCGCCGCGCCGGATCTGGCTTTGGCCACGGTGCCGGTGCCCTATGATTGGGCCGCCACGCCGCCGATGGACGATCGGGCCAAGTACATCGACTGGATGGTGGCCAACCGGGGCGAGGATCCGGATTTTCTGGGTCAGCGCTTTGATCGTTTCCTGCAGTTGATCGCCCATGACGACATCTGGAACGACCGCAACAAGCGCGCCTACCTGATGACCCCGCGCGAGGAATTCGTCACGGCGGCCAACCTGTCACGGGCCTATCAGGTTCACTACCTCGACATTGGTTTTGGGGTGACGATCACCGGGCCGCATTCGGTGGCGCGGATGACCAACACGATCGACCCCCAGAGGGGCGAGCGCGTGCTGGAGGTGGGGACCGGGTCGGGCTATCAGTCGGCCTATCTGTCGAACCTGACCGATCAGGTGTTTTCGATCGAGATCGTGCAGAAGCTTTATGAACGCACCGGCGGGGTCTACGAGGCCCTGATCGCCAAGGGTTACAGCGAATATTCCGCCATCACCCGCAAGAACGATGACGGCTATTATGGCTGGGAGGAGCATGCGCCCTTTGACAAGATCATCGTCACCTGCGGCATTGACCATGTGCCGCCGCCCTTGCTGGAGCAGTTGAAACCCGAGGGGGTGATGGTCATTCCGGTCGGCCCTCCGGGGGCGCAGCATGTCTTGAAGGTGACCAAGACCCAAGGGGCGGACGGCAAGATCACGGTGGCGCGGTCAGACATTTACCATGGATCGGTCGTGAACTTCGTGCCGCTGACCAAGCTGCAGGATGGCAAGATCGTCGGAACCCATTTCAACTGACCCATGATCACCTAGATTTGTGCGGCCCCCGCTGCCTAAATCAGGAGCAAGGTTCAAAAAGCCATTGACTTGGCGAACCGGTCGCTTTGGTGTCTGGAAGCAACGCCGTGGACAAGGGCGCAAGGCAACAACGCATGATGACGGGGACAAACTGATGAATCGACGGTCATTTCTGGCTGGAACCGCTTTGGCAGCCGTGGCGGCAGGGTATGGCAATCTGGCGCAAGCTGCGGTTCCGACGCCCTTCGACTGGACGGCGATGCCGCCGATGGACGACCGTCAGGCCTACATCGACTGGATGGTAAAGACGCGCGGCGAGGACCCGACCTTTCTGGGCCAGCGCTATGATCTGTTCCTGAACACCGTTCAGCACAAGGACCTGTACGACGATCCCAACAAGCGCGCCTTCCTGATGACCCCGCGCGAGGAATTCGTTCTCAAGCGCAATCTGGACCGGGCCTATGCGTCGGATTTCCTCGACATCGGCTTTGGCGTGACGATTTCGGGCCCGCGTCTGGTGGCACGGATGACCTCGGTCCTGCAGGTGCAAAAGGGCGACAAGGTGCTGGAGATCGGCACCGGCTCTGGCTACCAGTCGGCCTACCTGTGCCATCTGACCGATCAGGTCAATTCGATTGAAATCGTGAAGCCCTTGTTTGAACGCACGGGCGGCATCTATGCCGACCTGATCGCGCGCGGCTATACCGAGTTTTCAGCCGTGCAGCGCAAGAATGACGATGGGTATTATGGCTGGCCGGAAAACGGGCCGTTCGACAAGATCATCGTCACCTGTGGCATCGACCATGTGCCGCCGCCCTTGCTGGAACAGCTGAAGCCCGATGGCGTGATGGTCATCCCGGTCGGGCCTCCGGGGGCGCAGCACGTGTTGAAGGTGGTCAAGACGCTGGGGGCGGATGGCAAGTTCACCGTGGCGCGGTCTGACATCTATCACGGGTCGGTCGTGCCCTTCGTGCCCTTCACCAAGCTGGAAGACGGCAAGATCGTCGGGACACACAACAATTGACCCAAAGTTCGACGGTGACGCGCGCACCCCGGGGCCTGCGGCTTTACGGGGCGGTGGGGACTTTGGCCGGGGCGGTGATTGCGTTGCAGATCACCGTCATGCGGGTGTTCGCGGTCGGATCCTGGAGCCATTTCGGCTCGTTGGTTGTCAGTCTCGCCATGCTGGGCTTTGGCATGGCGAGCGTGTTCATCTTCCTGATGAAGGGCTGGCTGGACCGGCACGGACAGGGCGCAGCCCTTGCCGCGCTGGTGCTGGTCGGGCCTTTGGCGGTTGCGGCGAACCTTGTGGCGCAGATGGTGCCGTTCAACGCGATCTTCCTGATCTCGGATCCGATGCAGAAGTGGCGGCTGCTGGCGAATTTCCTGCTGTATCTGCTGCCGTTCCTGTCGGGTGCATTCTTTCTGGGCATCGTGTTCCGGCAGGGCAAAGAGCATTTCAACCGGTTGTATTTTGCCGACCTGCTGGGGTCTGGTCTGGCAGGGCTGGCGATTCTGGGTGCGCTTTATGTGCTGCCGCCGGAAAGGCTGTTGATCGCGCCGCTGGTGCTGTGGGCGGTGGCGCTGGTTTTGTGGATCGGGCTGCAGCCGGCAAAGGTTGGCGTGGCCGTGGTGGGGGCTGGTGTGGTGCTGGCCGCCTATCTGACGCTGCCTGCCGCCCTTGGCGTGCCGGACATTGCGGTGTCGTCCTACAAGGGCGTGTCTTATGCCCGCAATTTCCCCGATGCCAAGCGGCTTTACCGCAGCATCTCGCCCTTCGGGGATCTGCAGGTCTATTCCAGCTCTTACATGCACTTCGCCCCCGGCCTGTCGGACAACGCGGCCTTCAACGTGCCCGAGCTGCCCGCCAACACCTATGTCGGCATGTTCATCGACGGCGAGGGGCCCTCGGGCATCATGCGCACCCTGCCGGCTGAGGATGCGGCCTATTACCAATACCTGCCGATGTATTACCCCTATATCGTCAAACCGCAGGCCAAGACCTTTGTGGTGCAATTCGGCGGCGGGCTTTCGGCGATGACGGCGTTGAACGCCGGGGCGTCCGAGGTCACCCTCGCCGAGGCCAACCCCGAGGTGCTGCGCGCCTTTCGTGCGCCCGAACTGAAAGAGGCCACCGGCAATATCCTCGCCGATCCGCGGGTGAAGGTGGTGGATTATGACGGGCGGCTGTTTCTGGCCCATACCGATCAGCGCTATGACGTGATCGACCTGAGCCTTGCGGATTCGGTCGGCCTGTCCAACCCGGGCGGTTTCGCGATTTCCGAGAAATACGCCTATACGCAGCAGGCTTTGGAAGCCTATATCCATGGGCTGGCGGACGGTGGCGTGCTGTCGGTGACGCTGTGGAACAAGGAAGAACCGCCGAAATCGGTGCTGCGCTTTTATGCCACGATGGCCAAGGCTGCACAGGCGGCGGGCGGTGACTGGGCCAAGTCCTTGTTTGTCAGCGAAAGCTACCTGTCGACCACCACGGTCCTGTACAAGAAGGGCGGCTTCACCGAGGCCGAGATCACGGCCCTGCGCCAGCACACCGCCGATCTGTCGTTCGACGAGGTCTATTCCCCCGGCTTTGTGTTCGATCCGGCCGAGGGCAAGGGGATACTGGCGCAATATCAGGCCTCGATCTTCGGCAATGGCACGGCGGATTCGCCGACCTCTGGCGATGCGCCGAAGGCGGGGGACGCCTCGGCCTCGGCGGATGCCAGCACGGCAAATGCCTCTGACTCGCCCGACGATGGCAGCCAGAGCGCCGTACCCTCGACCACGCTGGCGCGGCTGATCTGGCAGGGGTTGGTGCAGGGCGGGGCGGCGGATGTGACGTCGCAGTATGTGTTTGACGTGCAACCCTTGACCGACGACCGGCCCTATTTCGCAGGCTACATCCGCCCCGCCGATCTGACCAAGACGCTGGACCGTCTGGACACGGTGCAGGACGACTGGGGCTATCTTCTGTTGTGGGCGACGCTGGCCGTGGCCTGCCTTGCCGCCGCCGTGCTGATCCTGCCGCCGATGATCTTTGGCGGGCGCGCCGGCATGGGGCGCGGCAAGCTGGCGATCATCGTCTATTTCGGCTGTCTTGGCCTTGGCTACATCACGGTCGAGGTCGGGCTGATCAGCTGGTTCACCCGGGCGCTGACCAATCCGACCATCGCCGCCTCGATCGTCTTGTCGGGGATGCTGGTGTTTTCGGGCCTTGGCAGTTGGGTGGCCGAGAAGATCGCCAACGCGGGGCGCATCCTGCCGGTTCTGATGGGGACGATTGCGCTGTGTCTGGCGGCCATGACGCTGGTCTTGCCCGCCGCGCTGGAGGCGATTGGCGCCTTGTCCTACCTGGGTCGCATCGCCTGTTGTCTTGGGATTGTCGCGCCGGTGGCCTTCCTGATGGGCTTCCCGATGGCCACGGCGATGAACTGGCTGGCCGCGCGGGGGCGGGATCAGATGTTCGTCTGGGCCTGGGGGATCAACGGCAGCTTTTCGGTGATCGGGGCGGCGGCGGTGCCGCTGATTGCGGTGACCTTCGGGCTGTCGGCGGTGCTGGAGGTGGCGGCCCTGGGCTATGGTCTGGCGATGCTGGCCTTCCTGCGGCTGGTGCGAAGCCAGTCCTGACGCGGAAAGGGGGGCGTCCGGCGCCCGCCCTGCCCGATTCGATGGCGTTGGGCGGCCTTTGCCGCCCATGCCGTGGCCTTGACCAAAGCGCCGTAATTTTCGCTTTCGATTCACCAAGGCTGCCTTATGTTAGCCCGGTGCGCCAAAGATACTTGACCGCAGCGCAAAGGGAATTCAAAAGGAAATCTCCCAATGTGCTTGGTGGGCACGTTTAAGGAGGGGATTGAACATGAAAAGCTTCGTATTGTCTGCACTGTTCGCTGCAAGCCTTTGCGCCCCGGCCTATGCCGATGAAGTGGCCAAGGGGCACAACCTGATTATGGTTCAGGGGGTGGCAAATTTCTCGTTGGACGTGGTGAAACAATGGGCGGCCAGCGCAGATCCCTATGCCGCGATGGCGGCACCGATTGTTCCGAATGCGTTCTTTATCAAGGTCTCGGATGCGCGCCGCTCAGTTCTGACCGGGGTGTCGGCGGGGGCCAAGTCTTTGGCGGACGCTGACAGCCAGGCGCTTGCCAATTGCGAGGCGATCCGTTCCAAGGACATGCTGCCCTGCGTGATCGTGGCGCATGTCAGCCCAAGCTGAAGCCAAGGTCTGACGGACACGACCTGTTCGACCAGACTGTCGTCCTGGCCAAGGGGACAGATGCGCTTGCGTATCCGGCGAACCTTGGCTAAAGGGCGGGCTGCGGGTGGTTAGCTCAGTTGGTAGAGCATCTCGTTTACACCGAGAATGTCGGCGGTTCGAGACCGTCACCACCCACCATTTCCCCGACAGAAGCGTACCACTGGCGGAAGGCCCTGTTGTGACGGGCCTTGCCGCCTTTGTGCTTTGTCGCTGTGGGACGGGCCAGCTTGCGGTCAGCCCATGCGCTCTGACGCGAAGGACCCCGGAGAGGCGGGGAAGACCACGGTCTTGGAGCCGTTCAGGAAGACGCGGCCATGGACATGGGCATGGATCGCGCGGGCCAGCACCTGGGATTCCACATCGCGGCCAAGGCTCACATAGTCCTCGTTCGACTGGGCATGGGTGACGCGGGCGGTGTCCTGTTCGATGATCGGACCCTCGTCCAGATCGGCGGTCACGTAATGCGAGGTGGCCCCGATCAGCTTGACGCCCTTTTCGAACGCCTGCTTGTAGGGATTGGCCCCCTTGAACGACGGCAGGAACGAGTGGTGGATGTTGATGATCCGCCCCGACATGGCGTGGCACATGTCTTCGGACAGCACCTGCATGTAGCGCGCCAGCACGATCAGATCGGCCTTGGTTTCGCGCACGATGCGCAACTGCTCTGCCTCGGCGGCGACCTTGTTGGCTTTGGTGACGTTGATCAGATGGAAGGGGATGTCCTGCATCACGACGGTCTTCTGATAGTCGAGGTGATTGGAGATCACGCCGACAATTTCGATGGGCAGGGCGCCAATGCGCGACCGGTAAAGCAAGTCATTCAAGCAGTGGCCGAAGCGCGACACCATGATCAGGACGCGCTGCTTGGCGGCCTCGTCGAAGAAATCGGCCTGCATGGCGAAGCGGTCGGCAATCGGGGTGAAGCCTTGGCGCAGATCGGCAAGGCTGCGGCCTTCTTCTGAGCGGAAGCTGATGCGGGTGAAGAAGTTGCCGGTTTCCAGATCGTCGAACTGGGCGCTGTCGGTGATGTTGCAGCCGGCCTCGGCCAGATAGGTCGAGATGGCCGCGACGATGCCGCGGGTCGAGGCGCATTGGACGCGCAGGGCGAAGTTGGTCATGTCGGGCGTTCCCTTTCTGCGGACCCTCTGCCGGTGGCGCTTTGGTCTGGAGGCTTTGGTCTGGGGGCGGAGGGTCTTGCGGGCATTTGCGGCCTTCGGGATGCAGCACGCAAGCCGCGAACTGAATTGGCTGACGCAAAGCCCGGGGCTGTGCCGTTTTCATCATCGCGGTGCCTGTGATTGCGGCGGTCCAGGGCCTGCAGCGGATACCACGCCCAAGGCGCGTGGCAGCGGCGGATGCCGCGTTCGGGCGGTCAAACCCGCCGGTCCTTTGGGTTTTCATTGCATCCCAGCCCGCTGCGCCGCATTCTGCGGTTCAGCAAGTTGCGGCCTTTGAGTCTTCGCAGACCGTGGCGGCACGCCAGGGGCAGGACTTGGAATGACACGACACACAGGCAACCATGTTGCGGGCCGCTGGATCAGCGGTGCGACCACGCTGGAAAACCGCAACCCCTCTGACCTGTCGGACGTGATCGGGCATTACGCGCAGGCCAGTGCTGCAGAGGTGGACGAGGCGGTGGCGGCGGCACGTCAGGCGCAGCCGATCTGGTGGGCTGCGGGCATCCAGAAGCGACATGACGTCTTGATGGCGATTGGCACCGAACTGATGGCCCGTGCGGCCGAGATTGGCAGCCTGCTGGCGCGCGAAGAGGGCAAGACGCTGCCCGAAGCCAAGGGTGAGGTGTTTCGCGCGGGCCAGTTCTTCACCTACTCTGCCGCCGAGGCGCTGCGGGTGATCGGCGATCATGCCCAAAGCGTGCGGCCGGGGATCGAGATTGACGTGCGGCGCGAACCGGTTGGGGTGGTGGCGGTGATCAGCCCGTGGAATTTCCCGGTGGCCACGCCGTCGTGGAAGATCGCCCCGGCGCTGGCCTATGGCAATGCCGTGGTCTGGAAGCCTGCCAACCTGACCCCGGCCTCGGCCGTGGCGCTGACCGAAATCATCGTGCGGCAGGATATCCCGCCTGGCCTGTTCAATCTGGTGGCCGGACCGGGGCGCGAAGTGGGCCAGCGGCTGGTGGACCATCGCGGCATTGATGCGATCAGTTTCACCGGGTCAGTGCCTGTCGGGCGCGGCATTGCGGCCTCGGCTGTGGCCAACATGACCAAGGTGCAGATGGAGATGGGGTCAAAGAACCCGATGCTGATCCTCGACGATGCCGATATGGGGCTGGCGGTGACCCATGCGGCCAATGCGGCCTTTGGCGGGACCGGGCAGAAATGCACCGCCGCCTCGCGGTTGATCGTGCATGCGGCGGTGCATGATGAATTTGTCGATCGGCTGGTCAAGGCAGCGGAGGCCTTCACGGTTGGCCATGCCTTGGGCGAGGGGGTGCAGATCGGCCCGGTTGTCAGTGCCGATCAACTGGCGCAGAACCTTGACTATGTGGCGCTTGGCCGGGCCGAGGGGGCCGCGCTTTTGACCGGTGGGGTGCGGCTGCAGCGGCCGACAGAGGGCTATTTCATGGCCCCCACCGTTTTTGCCGCAACCCGCAACGACATGCGGATCAACCGCGAAGAGATGTTCGCCCCCATCACCTGCGTCATCAAGGTCGACAGCTATGCCGAGGCTTTGGCGGTGGCCAATGACAGCGAATTTGGTCTGACGGCGGGGATCATGACGCGGTCACTGGCCCGCGCCAGCCACTTCCGCGCCCATATGCGGGCGGGGTGCGTCATGGTGAACCTGCCCACGGCGGGGACGGATTATCACGTGCCGTTCGGCGGGCGCGGGTCGTCCAGCTTCGGGCCGCGCGAACAGGGGTCCTATGCGGCGGAATTCTACACCGCCGTCAAGACCGCCTACGTGGCCGCAGGGGCGCCGGAATGACCCCCGCCCTTCGGATCGACGGGCTGCAGTATGCCAACTGGTCGGAAAAGATCTTTCGCCAGATGCGGCAGGGTGGGTTGGATGCGGTGCATGTCACGATCACCTACCACGAGACCTTCCGTGAAACCGTTCTGAACATCGAGGCGTGGAACCGCTGGTTCGACCGATTTCCCGACCTGATCTTTCAGGGTCGCAGCGCGGCCGACGTGGCCCTTGCCCGCGCCACCGGCCGCACCGCGATCTTCTTCGGCAGTCAGAACCCCAGCTGCATCGAGGATGACATCGGGCTGGTTCAGGTGCTCCACACGCTTGGCCTGCGCTTCCTGCAATTGACCTACAACAACCAGTCGCTGTTGGCGACCGGCTGCTATGAGGCCGAGGACATGGGCCTGACCCGGATGGGCCGCGAGGTGGTGGCCGAGATGAACCGCGTGGGGCTGGTGGTGGACATGAGCCATTCCGCCGAACGCTCGACCCTGCAGGTGATCGCGCATTCCACCCGGCCCATCGTGATCAGCCACGCCAATCCCGCAGCCTGGCATCCCGCCAAGCGCAACAAGTCGGAAACGGTTCTGCGGGCCTTGGCGGAAAGCGGGGGGATGCTGGGCTTTTCGCTCTATCCGCATCACCTGAAGGGGGGCAGCCACTGCACGCTGCCGGCGTTCTGTGAGATGATCGCCCGCACCGCAGACCTGATGGGGGTGGAGCGGTTGGCGATTGGCACCGACCTGTGTCAGGATCAGCCCGACAGCGTGGTGGCGTGGATGCGCTCTGGCCGCTGGACGAGGCAGGTGGATTATGGCGAGGGCAGCGCCGCAGCGCCGGGCTTTCCGCCGATGCCAAGCTGGTATCAGGACAACCGCCACTTTGGCGCCATCGCCGGGGGGCTGACCGCGATCGGCATGGCGCAAGCCGAGGTTGCGGCGGTCATGGGCGGCAATTGGCTGCGCTTTTTCGAGACGAGTTTCGGCCCTGAAAGGTCCGCGCCATGATCCCCGACCCCGCAGGCCCGTCCGCCTGTCGCCGTCCGCCGGCGCAGGTCATGCGTCTGGCCCGTCTGGGCAGCGCCCATCCGACGCGGCTGTCCTTTCTGCGCGTGCTGTTGCGCCGGATGTGGCGCGAGGGTTGGACCTTCGACCGCCCGGTCTTCGAGCTTGACGCCAAGGGTGTAGGCCGCGCCGTCTATCGCGCCATGGGACCGGAACGGACCTACAGCCTTGTGGCCTTCGCCCATGATCTGCCCGATGACATGCGGTCTGACCGGGTGATTGCCACCGCCTGGGACGCCACCTTTGCGCTGTTCGATGGCACCCCAACCCCGGCTGACCTTGACCGGCTGCAAGCCAATGTTCCCCTTCAGGAAGCGGGCCGTATTGCCTCGTCGGAACTGTCGCTCAGCCGGGCCAACCGCTCGGTCCGGCTTTTTGCCCATGTGGTGGCGCGCTTGGCGTCAGGCCAGCAGCCCGATGCCGCCGAGATCGAGGCGGTGGGCTATCTGATGCGCACCACCGCCGTCTATGGCTCGGGCAAGTTCGGTGCCGCGGACCGCGCCGTGATCGCAACCCGCCCCGAACTGCGCGCGCCGTTTCAGGCCGAGATGCTGTCGGTCTGGCTGACGCGCAGCTTCACGGTGGATCTGGTGGAACATCTGGCCGCCGTCCAAGGCGGGGCCAAGGCGGTGCGGCTGGACACGGCGCTGCGCCGCCGTCTGGGGGTGGGCAATTCCACAGGGCTGGGGCTGGCCCCGTTCCTGATCCGGCATCCCACGCTGCTCAACAACTGGGTGATGGTGCGGGAAGAGGCTTTCGCGCGCGTCCGGGCGCAGCCGCGGGCCACAGCGCAGACCGTGGCGGCCTTTCACGCCGCCCTGCAAGAGGCGATGCGAAACGCGCAAAGCTGGGTCTCGGATCATCCGGTGCAGATGGCCAGGCTGGCCTGTCTGCGCGCGGATCTGGCGCGGATTGCGGCCAAGGGCGTGCCGGCGGGCGCAGATCCGTGGCAGGCTTTGTGGCACTGGGGGCAGGAGACCCTGTCGCTGGAGGGACAGGAGGCGCTGGTGGCCCTGATGCTGGAGCCGCATGGTGACCTGATTGATGGTCTGGCCGACTGCATGGACGCCGATGAGGCCAAGGCCTTCGCGCTTGAGGGGGCGCAGACGGTGGCTGCCTTCCGCGCGGGCCTTGTGCAGCGCTATGCTTGGGCTTTGGAGACCGACTATGACCAGCCACAGAACGCGGCGCGGTTCTGGTATGTGTCGGAAGAAAAGCTTGAACCCCGGCTGGGGGACAGGTTTCACGAGGACGGGGCCGCGCTGGAATTGCCGATCGGCATTGGGCGGATGGCTGCGGCGCTGGCCGGTGCGCTTGCGGATTGGCCGGGGGATTTGCCGATGGCGCGGTTCCTGCTGGCGCATCCCGAACACCGCTTCATGGTGCGGCGGGTCCAGCAATCGGCGCACTATCCCTATATGGAGCTTCAGGACAACCTGCTGGCGGCGGATATGCTGCCCATCGACATCCTGCGCTGCAAGCTGGCCTTCTTCGGGGCCAGCCACTTTGATCCAAGGTCCGACCGCTGGGTCCGCATCGCGCTGTTTCAGGGCCTGCCCTATCCCGATGATCTGGCCGGCGAGGCATCTCCATGACGATGCTGTCGCTGAGCGAGGTGGAGGCCATGGCGCTGAAGGCGGCGCGTGGGGCGGGATTCGACTGGGGGCTGGCCGAAGAAGCCGCCTTCGCCGCCCGCTGGCTGGAAGGGCAGGGGATTGCCGGGCTGACGTTGCTTGCGGCGCATCTGGACCGGATGGACCGCGTGTCCAGGCCCGTCCTGACGATGACAGGGCGGCTCTGGGCCTCGACCGGGACAGAGCCGCTTTGTCCGATTGTGGTGGGTGCCGCGCTGAATGACCATTTCGACCTGCCCGAAGGCGCAGCGCAGGGTCCGGTCCAGTTGACCGATGTGGCCTGCCCGGCGCTTCTTCTGCCAGCCTTGGCCAATGCAGCCGCCCGCAGCGGCGCCGCGGTTCTGGTGGATTGGGGATCGACGCAAGTTGTCGTATCGGACCGTGTCTTGCTGACCGTGACCGGGGCCGAGGGGCTTTTGGCCGAACGCGCGCCCCGTGTCAGCCTTGCCGTGGCACGACCTTCGGCCTTGGCGCCGCTCAGGCACGCCCTTTCGGCAGAGACGTCAGGCATTCTCGACCGGCTGATCTGGCGCACCTATGTTCCGGCCTCTGACCAGTCGCGGCGGGATGCGGGCGCGGCCGGGAGGGATGACATCTGACCGGCCCGCTGCATCGGGGCTGACAAACAGTTGCTTTTGGCGGTCGGGCCTTGCTAATCTTGACCCAGCAATTGCCGCTCGCCTCTCAGGCTGCCGATTTTCAGGACAGGATGTGACGCCATGCCCCACAGCGATGATGACATCAAGGACATCAAGGCGATGATTGCGGTGGCCAAGAAGGGGCCGGTCAATATCGGCATCTGTCTGGGCAAGACGCCGGAAGGCACCATCATCAAGATGGACCGCAAGCGCAATCCGACGATGCTGGCCAAGCAGGCCAAGGCCGAGGGTGAGACCGTCAAGATCATCGCCGGGCGGATCGAGATTGACGGCAAGGACGCCACCATCACCTGCGCCGAAGAGCCGGCGGGCAATGTGGCCAAACTGCTCAAGACCGCGTTCAAGGACATGATCCAGGTGTCTTTGGATTTCACCTTCGTGGTCGAGGAAGATGCCGCCGGTGAACGTGAGAGCGAGGAGGCGGCACCCGCCTCCGCCCCCGCGTCGGGGCCGTCCGCGACGCCCGAGGTCGGAGCGAGCGGCTCGGCCCAGGACCCGGGGGCGACCAGGGCGCAGTGGGATGCGGCCTGGGGCGAAGTGGAGCCGAAATTGGCCGCCGTGCTTGGAAAAGCCGGGTCCGAAGCCGCCAAGCTGACCGCTGTGCGTGACTTCGCCTTGGGCAAGGCGGCCACGGCGCAGTTCGATGCCGCAATCAAGGCGTTGAAATCGCTGGTCCAGCTTATGGCCTCGGTTGCCAAGCCTGCCGACAGCGCCGCCCCCGATGTGCCCGAGATCGACGCCAAGGCCTTGGTGCAGCAATTGGGCCAGATCAAGCCGCAGGTCACGGCGCTGCAAGGCCCGGTCGGCGTCAAGCTGACCGAGATGTTCACCGCGGCCGTCGGGCTGGTCAAAGCCGGCGCGCTGAAAGAGGCTGCGGCTGAGGTGGGCAAGATCACGGCGGCTTTGGGCAAGATCGCGGCGTCGACCGCGCAGGCGGCGGCGCGCAGCGCTGCGGCGGCACCCGAAAGCGCCTCCACCGCCGAGGCCCCCAAGGCCGCGCCGGATCCGGCCATGGCCAAGCTTGCCACGGCTGAGGGCAAGCTGCGCGCCGAGGTTGCGGCGCTGCCCGGCGGCGATGCGAAATCCGCACTGCTGGCGGTGCTGGACAGGGTCGGCCAAGCCGTGGCTTCGGGCGATGCGGGGGCTGCAAACGCAGACCTGACCCGGGTCGCGGACGGCCTGAAGCTGCAGGCCGAGGTGGATCGGCTGGCCCCGCTGGTTGCCGCTGCCGCCGCACAGGGCAAGGTCGCCGATGTGAACGCCATGACCATGCTGTTCCATCTGGTCGCCGAACAGGTGCCGGCGGCAAACCATGCCAAGGCCATGGAAAACCTCGCCAAGGTGGCGGGGATGATCGCGGAGGGCGCCAAGCAGGGCAAGACCGCGTTTGAAGAGGCCATCCCGGAGGATGTGCGCCCCTTTGCCACCTCGCGGCTGAACTGGGCCACCACGCGCCAGACCCTGCGCGCCGAACTGGGCAAGCTGCAAAAGGCCATTTCCGACACCTTCGCCGGGATCGACGGGCTGGAGGGCGCGGCCAGTGACTTCAGCCCGTTGTTTCACCATCTTGACGGGCTGGATGACCGGTTGGAGGCCAAGCTGGACGAGATCGTCAATTCCCAGCCCGGACCCGAGCGCGTCAAGCTGCGCGGCGAGGCCCGCAAGCTTCTGGCGGCCTATGCGGCGGAACTGTCCAACCCGTTCTTTGCCGAGGTGGACAAGGACAATGGCTTTGTCTCTGTCGCGGTGGCGTCAACGGCGCGCAGCGTGATGGCGGACCTGTCCAAGGTGCTGGCGGCCTGAGCCGGGGCCAAGCCTTGTCCCAGACAGCAAAAGCCCGTGACGCCGGTCAGGACACGAGCGGCGCGGTAGCGCGGCCTTCGCCGAGAAACAGCTTTTGCATGTCGACGAACGGCCCATCCGTCAGCGTCGCACGCAAGGCCGACCAGGCCTCGGGCTTGGCGAGGATATCATCGTAAAGACCGCGCTTGACGTTGAAGCTTTGCTGCACCGCCTGCGTTTCGGCATCGACCCAGACCATGCGGAACACCCGGTCATCGACCTCTGCCACCCGAAGGTCGGTGCCCGCAACAAAGGGGGCATCCTTCAGGCGGCGCATCAGGTCCATCTTCATCATCTCGACCGTGACGTCATCGAGGCCTGCGGCCCGCAGGTAGATCTTTTCGCGGATCGCGGGCCAGCCAAAGCAGACCCGCACCGTCAGCAGGTCCGCCACCTCGCGCGCCGCGGCGGGGACATTGGCCCCGAACGAGGCGTCGAAGACCCCGCCGATCTCATCCTCGACCGCGGGCCAGTCCAGCGCCCGTGGGGCGGGCAGGCCGGCAATCCACTGGCCGTGGCCAACATCCAGATAGTTGAACAGCGGTGCCAGCCGGAACGCTTCGTGGCAGGCGGGGCAGGTGGTGATCTGGAAGGTGTCGTCCAGAATGGCGTCGCGGAAATCGGGTCTGCGGTCGGCATTGACGCTGCCCACGGCCGGCATGTTGACCACGGTCTGGCAGTTCGGGCAGGTCACGTTGGAGTTGGTAAACAGCGACATCGCGTAAGCCTTTCCTGCTTAAAGGTCCTTGAGCCAGCTTGCGGCGGGATGTTTGGGGTTCAGCTTGCCGGTGTGGAAGGCGGCGTAAAGTTCCGAGAACCATTCCCCCGGCGCGCGGAACTGATAGCCGCTGACACCCTTCTTGCGCTCGCTCAAGGGATAGCTGGTCCAGACGCCGCTGTAGCTTTCCTGATAGACCGTGCCGCCGATCGCCACCGCCTTGGCCGAGGCATCCGACGACCACGGGCTGACATCGTTGCGTGCCCGGTCCACCCACATGCGGCATTGGACGCGGCTGTTCTCCCAGTCTTCCGGCGTGGCACCGCCAGCCGGTTCCGGGATCGGCGGTTCCTTGGTGCCTGACATGTAATCGGCCACATAACCCGCATCGTATTTGTACTGCGCCGCCACCAGGCGGGCGATGGGCAGGGTGTTGCCGCCGTATTCCTCCCATCCGGCCAAGGCCTTGCCCCGCGTCTTCATGAAGCCCTTCTTGTCGTCCACCGCATGGCCCACCTCATGCAGGGTGTTCCAGTTGAAATAGGTGATCGGCTCACTGGGGACCGGCTTGCAATCGGGTTCGATCTCGCTGAGTTCGTGTTCCAGACCGACGCCATAGATGCCGCTGTCGCCAAACTCGCCCTCGCGCATGGTGACGCGCTTGGGCCCGCCATAGTAGGAGCCGGTAGCCTTGCCCTCGGTCGCCTCGAATTCCAGCATGGAGTCGTTGTCCAGCGTGTCGCTGTCGGGCAGGGCGGTCATGGCGGTGTAGAAGCGCTGGATGTTCGGGCCTTTGCCATCGCCATCGGCCTGATCGGGATAGGTGGTGTTCTCTTCGGTGATGGCGTCGATTTCCTCTTGTGTCGCCGTGGGGTTGTTGGTGGTGAAGGTGTTGATGGCGGCTTGATCGACCACGGGCTTGTTGATCACCAGCCGGCAGCCATAGCGGGCCTCGAAGGCCACGCGCAGGACCTTCTTCTTGGCGACATCCGATAGCGTCGCAACAAGGGCGTCGAGCTGCCTGGACCCGTCTTCGCGGGCCAGGATCTTCTTGATTGCGGCCGGGTCCGGCGCCTTGTCACCCGCCATCTCGGCCTTCAGAAGGGCGGATTCCTGCAGCTCCTGCGCCTGTTGCAGGCGCTTCAAAGCGGCGGGGTGGTTGTGCTTTTCGGCCAGATCATCGGCGGTTGCGATCATCTGGCGGGCCAGGGCGATGTCGTCCTTCATGGCAAAGCGCTGGTCGTGGCGGTCCATCCTTGCCAGTTCCACCGTGATGGCGTCGCGCAGGGCCACATGCTTGACCTGCGCCTCCGCCGCCAGCTTCAGGCGCAGGAAGTCCTTGAGGACGGCTTCGATTTCCGCCTGAACCTCGGCACGTTTTGCGGGGCCGGGGTCGCTGCGGACCGCCGTCATGGCGCTGTCGAGCCTGCCTTGCAGCCCGGTCAGCCCATCACGGACAAAGGCTGCCATGGGCAAGGCCAGCAGGTCCGAGATGTCCTTCTGCGCCTTGGCCTCGGATTGCGACAGTTGGGCGTAAAGCCCCATGCCCAGCCGGGCCAGCGCGCAGGCATCCATCGCGTCCTTGATCTTGGCGACGCAGGCGGTGGCGTCGGTGGTCAGGGTTTCGGCCTCGTCCAGATCGGCCTTGGCCCCCATGATTTCGGCCAGAACGAACAGCGCCTCGGGGTCTTTTTGCTGGTCCTTGACCCGTTGGCGTGCCGCTGCGATCTGCTTTTTCAGCGCCGCTTCATCGCCCGAGGGGGCGGATTTGGCATCCTCGATCACCTTGCCGAAGGCGAGGTGATCCTCGGCGGTCTTCCTGGCCGTGGCGCAGCCTGCGATCAGCAGGTCAAATTCGGTCTTGGCCCCCTGGAAGTCGCCCTTGTCGCCCAGCGTGACCCCCGCCGCATGCTGACCGCGCAGGCGGGCGACGGCGGGTTCGATGGCCTCGTGGTCGTTGATCTTGCTCAGGTCCGCCAAGGCCTTGCCAGCGTCGGTGCGGGCGGTGCGGTAGGCCTGATATTCCACCAGGGTCGGACCCAGCGCCAGACAATCGGCTGCCAAAGGATCGAGCCGCTTCTTGGCGCCGCCGAAGTTGCGCAGCTTGGCCTGCTCCAGCGCCGCCGCATAGCGGGCTTCGAGGGCGGCGATCTGGTCTTCGATGAAGGCGTTGTCGATCGGGCGCTGGTCGGTCAGCTTCTTCAATTCGGCCGCACTCTGGACCCGCACGGGCTCATAGGCCTTGCCGGCAATAACCAGCGCCTTGGCCGCTTCGCCGGTGTGATAGGCTTGCGTGGCGATGCTTTGGACGGCCTTGAACGCCTTGGCCGTCATGATGTCGCGGCCTTTGGTCTTCAACTCCAGAAGTTCGTCCATTTCGGGCTTGGCATAGGCGGTGATCTCGGCCGGGGTGCCCTCAAGCTCGACTTCGTCGATCTTGTCCAGCAGCCACTGCTGATAGACCCGCTCGGCTTCGATCAGATCCTCGGCCACGGCCGTGTAGGCGGGGGCCAGCTTGGCGCCCTCTGCCGCCTTGATCTTGGCCTTGGCCGCCTCGCCCGCCTTCAGAAGGTCGGTGATTTCCGTCTTGAGGTCCTTCATCCGCTTCAGTTCGGCGGCGAGGGTTGGCTGCAGCGCCACATCATCCAGTTCTGCGATCGAATCCTCGACGGCATCGCGGTCGGCGATCATGTCATTGAAGGCTGCGACCTTGCGCTTGGCCTTGGTCATCAGGGCCTGCGCCTGCATGGCCAGCCCGATGCTGGCCCCGTAGCCAAAGCCGGGCGCCTGGTTTTGCGTGTCGGCGGTCTGCATCAGATTGTCGGCCGCATCGAGTTCATCGGTGATGACGTCATCGACATTCTCGGCAGGCAGGTCGGTGATGTCCTTGGCGACCGGCGTTTCGATGGCCAGAAAGGCCGCCCGCTCACCCGCCAGTTTGATCACGCGGCCGCAGTCGTCGATGGCCTGTTTCAGCAGGGCCTCGGCCTGGGTCGGGTTCGGGGGGGTGCCGGTGGCCGCAGCCCGGGCCTGCGTCGCCTTGTTGGCCGCGGCAGAGCGCAGCGAGGTGAAGGTGCCCGCGCCGTCCTCGCCCGCCGCCGCTTGCGCGGCTTTGCCATAGGCCGCGTAGGCGGCGTTGAAGTTGGTGGCGATGGTGGCAAAGGCCGGATCGGTCTTGGCATTGGCCACCTTGTCTGCCGCCACCTTGACCGATTTGATCTTGGCCACCTGCGCCTTGCACAGGTTCAATGTCTCGACGGCACCTTCCCAGTCCTTGGCATCCTTTTGCGCCACGGCATTGGCCAGAAGGGCCTCGGCCCCGGCAAGCGGTTGGGCGGCGATGCCATTGTCCTTTGATTTCAGGTCCTTGATCTGGGTGTCGAGGTCCTTGTGCAAGGCAAGATAGTCCTTGGCGACATCCGCCAAAGCCAGCTTTTCGGCCTGCAGACCGGCCGACGCCGTCACGATCCTGGAGGCCATCGCCCATTCGCGGATCTTGGCCCCCGGTGCCACCAAAGCCTCTGCCCGGGTTTTGTCAGCCAAGAGGCGTTGGTAGAAATCCTCGATGGCGACGCGGCCTTCGACACCGTCGCGGTCCTTGATCTCTTTCAGGCGGTCCTCGAATTCTTCCTTGTCGGTGAGATAGGTCTTGATTTCGTCGATCTTGGAGACGAGCGCGCCGCGCAAGGATCCCAAGCCGGTCATCTTGGTAATGGCCCCGGCGATGTTTGTGGTGCTGAGCGTGTTGGCGGCCTGCAACTGGGTCTTGAAGATTGCCAGATTGGGCGCAATGCCGGCCTTCACCTCGCCGGTTTCCTTCTCAAAGTCGGTCAGGCCGTCTTCAAGCCATTGATATTGGTCATCGAACTCCTCCGCATGGCGCACAAGGATCCGCGCCTTCTCCACTGCGGCGGGGATGGCGTCGTACTTGGCCACGGCCTCGGCCAGCTTGCCGGCGGTGGTGGCGGATTTGGCATCGGTCAGCAGTTTTTCGGCAGCCTCGACCGCCAGCCGCACCTCATCCAGCGCCTTGGGCGCGGCCGAGAGCGTGCCCACCAGCGTCTCGCGCACGGCGCTGACGGCGGCGAGTTCGGCCACGTCATCGGCCACCTTGAACAGGGCGGCACATTTGGCCGGCACCTCTTTGACCGCGGTCAGGGCGGCGGGAAAGTCAAAGGCGTTGGCTTTTTGCACCCCCGTCGCCATGGCGCTGTCCAGTTTGGTAATCTCGGGGGCGATATAGGTCACGTCGCCGGCCTGCTTGTGCGCCTTCATGTCGGTCAGGGCCGATTGTGCCGCCTGCCGGGCCTTTTCATAGGCGGCGTGGTCCAGCAGAAATTGATCCGCCTTGGCGCCAAAGTCTGTCACAGGGGCCTCGGCGTCGGTCACCTTCTTGGCAATGGCCGTGGAATCATCGGTGTCGGCCACAGTCAGCGCGCCGTGCGCGGTATCGCGGGCCAGCGTCAGGGCCGGGGGCCAGACATTGGCAAAGGCGGCGGTGCAGCGCGTCTCGATCTGATCCAGACGGGTTTGCAGCGGCTTCATTCTGGCCAGTTCAGCCTTGCGCCGGGCATCTTCGGTCAGCGCCGTCTTGCTGTCGGCAACCGATCCCACCGCTTGCGGCGATCCGGGCTTGGCCCCGGCGATCAGTCCTTCCAGCTTGGTGTACATCGTCATGGCGGCAACGAGGTCGGCCTTGCCGCCCTTGGCGGCCCGCTCATTGGCCATTTCCCAGGTGGCCTGCAGCAGCAGACGATTTTCGGGCCGTTTGGCCAGCGCCTCCTCGACCGGTATCCTCAGCAGGGCCCGGCGGTCATCGCAATCGGACTGCAGTTGCGAAAGGTCGATCAGCCCATTGATTTCGTTCAGCTTGTTCAACGCGCCGTTGAGGTCGGTCTTGCCGCCCTTGCCCTCAAGGATGGTTTGGGCCAGCTTGATCTGTTCGGTCAGTTGCCGACCGGTTTCGGCGTTCACCAGATTTGCCGCGGCCTTTCGGGTCCCTGCGGCGGCGGCATTGAACAGCCGGAACTCCTGCTCTTTGGCGGCGCGTTTTTCGGCGGCTTTCTTCTTCTGGAAATGCACGTCGATCGAGCAGTATTTTTCCAGAAAGCTGATCTGCTTGTCGGTCAAATCATTGTCGGCCAAAGTGCAACCTCCTCCTCAAAGTCAGTCCGGGGTGACGCGAGGCCGGTGGCAGGGTGCGGCAAATCCGCGCGGCCTTGGGGTCAGGTTAGGGCAAGCTTTGAGTCCCGTCTACACCCGGCTTCCCCCTGAGGGGGAGGCCGGCGCCGGCACGCCGTCAGACCTTCTTGGCGTCGTTCACGATGTTCATCGTGGCCATCCCGCTGTTGCCAAGCGCGACCGAGGCGAAGGGGCCGCCGTGGCACATCTGACCCGGATCGCGGGTATCGACGGCCGGGGCTTCGGTCAGAATGCGGTCGGCAAAAACCTCGGCATTGTCCTTGGGGCGGAAGCCAAGGAAGCTGGCCTTGGCATTGTCGACCGGGGCGCGGTCGTTGCCCGACACACCGTAAACCACCGTGAAGCCCACAGTCGGCGTATCAATCGCCCGCGTCACCAACTGGATCAGGTCGTCATAAGACAGCCAGGTCCCCAAGGCGCGGGCCGAGGTGACTTGAGCGCAGGACAGGATGCGAAGGTGCACCGATTCCAGCCCGCGTTTTTCCCAGTACATCCGGCCAAGGTCTTCGGCAAAGCACTTGGCCAGCCCGTAGAAGGTGTCGGGCCGGTGCGGCACATCGGTGCCGATGAACTCGGCGCGGGGATACATGCCCACCGCGTGGATCGACGAGGCATAGACCACCCGCTTGACGCCGTGGTGATGGGCCGCTTCCCAGACGTTGTAGGCGCCGATGATGTTGGGGCCGAGGATTTTCTCGAAAGGCGCCTCATCGCCGATGGCGCCGAAGTGGATGACCATGTCGGCCCCCGCAATCACCGCTTCCATCGCGGCCTTGTCAGCCAGATCGGCCTGCACATAGCGTTCGCCCGGATAAAGCGTGCCGATGTCGGCCAGAAGATCGGTCGAAACCAGCTCTTCCGCCAGTTTGAGCAGGGGCTCGCGCAGGTACGAGCCAAGCCGGCCAGCGGCTCCGGTGAGGACCAGGCGTTTCAGTTTCATGTCTTGTCCTTTGAGAGGGTAGCCACCGCCTTGGCCAGCCGACCCATGGCGCGGGTCAGCGTGGCATCCGAGGTGGCCGTCGAGATGCGAAAGAAACCGGGCGTCTCGTAGACAGAGCCCGGCACGGTGGCGAGGCCGGCTTCCGTCAGAAGCCAGTCCGTGAAGGCCACATCATCGCGGATTGCCCCGCCCAGCAGGGCCGAGCAGTCGATCAGGGTGTAGAAGGCTCCGCCGGGGTTGCGCAAGGCAAGGCCGGGGATTTGGGCGATATGGGTCATCACCAGATCACGACGCCGCTGATAGGCCTGCCGGAATGTTGCAACACAATCCTGCGGCCCGGTCAGCGCGGCCAGGGCCGCCGCCTGCGCAATCGAGCAGGCGCCAGAGGAGATCTGGCTTTGCACCGTCGTCATCGCCGCAATCAGCGCTTTCGGCCCGGCGCCATATCCGATGCGCCAGCCGGTCATCGCATAGGCCTTTGATACGCCATTCACCGTCAAGACCCGGTCCGCCAGATCAGGGCAGGTCGCCGCAAAAGAGGCGAAGGGCTGGCCGTCAAACAGGATGGACTCGTAAATCTCGTCCGACAGGATCAGGACATGGGGGTGGCGGCGCAGCACCGCGCCCAAGCCGGCAAAATCTGCGGCGCGGTAGACCGCGCCGGAGGGGTTGGAGGGCGAGTTCAACATCACCCAGCGGGTTTTGTCGGTGATGGCGGCCTCCAGCGCAGCGGGCTGCAGCAGGAAGCCCGTCTGGGACGTGCAGGCCACGGTAACAGGCTGCCCGCCGATCACCGAGACAATGTTGCGGTAACTGTCGAAATAGGGGGCGCACAGGATCACCTCGGCGCCGGGGTCCAGCGTGGCCATCATGGCGTCGAAGATCACCTGTTTCGCGCCGTTGGAGATGATGATCTCCTCTGGCGTGAAGGTCAGCCCATTGTCGCGCCGGAACTTTTCCACCACCGCTGCCCGCAGGGCCGCCGTGCCTTGCGTGTTGGGATAGCGCGTCTCGCCGCGCAAGGCCGCCTGATGCGCCGCCTCGATGATATGCGCGGGGGTGTCGAAATCCGGCTCTCCAAGCCCAAGATCAATCACGTCCTGCCCCGCCGCAACCATCGCCTTGGCCTTGGTCGAGATGGCGGCAGAGGCCGAGGGCTTGACGGTTCTGAGGCGCGAAGTGGCGAAATCCATCCTAGGCCTTCATCGTTTTCAACAAGGCGTCAGCACCCCGCGACAGGATGCCGGTGTCGACCCCGCAGGCCACAAAGGTGAAACCCTCATCCAGAAGCTTGCGGGCAAAGGTACTGTCACCGACCAGCGTGCCGACCGGAATACCGGCCGCCATCAGCCGCTTGGCGGCGGGCAGGATGAATTCCCAGATGTCGGGATGCATCGGCTGGCCCAAAATCCCCATGTCCGCGCCAATGTCGGCTGGGCCAAAGAACACCCCGTCACAGCCTTGAACCTGTCCGATCTCGACCGCCAGATTGACCGCCGCCCTGGTTTCCACCTGCAGCAGCACGGCCAGTTCGCCCTCGGCCTTGGTGAAGTAGTCTGTCACCCGGCCGAACTTGTTGGCCCGGGTCGAGGTCGACACGCCGCGAATGCCGTGCGGCGGATAGCGGGTTGAGGAGATGGCCTTCTTCGCCTCATCGACCGATTGCACCATCGGGAACAGCAACCCCGGCGCGCCGATGTCCAGAAGGCGCTTGACCAGCACCGCATCGTTCCATTCCGGCCGCACCATTGCCGTGGTGTCATAGGCGGCGAAGGCCTGCAGCTGGCCAAGGACCGAGGTCAGGTCATTGGGCGAATGCTCCATGTCGATCATGGCCCAGTCAAAGCCCGCACCGGCAATGATCTCGGCGGCGAAGGGCGAGGAGAGGCCGACCCAGACCCCGATCTGCGGTTGGCCAGCCCGGATGGCCGACAGGAAAGCGTTCGGTTTGACGTTCATATGATGGCGCCTTCGATCAGGGGGCGGTTTTCGGCGATGCGTTCAAATCGGAACGGGGAAAGGTCAAGGCTGCGGAATGCGCCATAGGTCAGCCACTCGGCGGTGCCGCGCCCCATGGCGGGCGATTGTTGCAGCCCGTGGCCGGAGAAGCCGTTGAGGAACAGGAAGTTCGTCACCTCGGGGTGCGGCCCGACGATCGCGTTCTGGTCCAGCGTGTTGTAATCGTAATGCCCCGCCCATTCGCGCACCACCTTGACCGCCTCGAAATGCGGGATGCGGGTGGCGAGGATCGGCCAGACATGGTCCTGCCAGATGTCGTGGTCCATGGCGAAGTCATCAAACGCCACCGCCGGGTCATGGTCGGCATGGGCACCGACCAGATAGGTCGTGTCAGAGTCGGTGCGGAAGTGGACGCCCGTCGGGTCGATGGTCAGCGGCAGATCGCGGGAGAGCGGGGTCTCAGGCTTGACGATCCACGAATAGCGCTTTCGCGGTTCGATCGGGATCGTGATGCCAGCCATCGCCGCCATCTTGGCCCCCCGCGTGCCTGAAGAATTCACCACCTGACCGCAGGCCACCACCTGCCCGGTCGCCAGCGTCACGCTTTCAATCCGGTCGCCATTGCGCGTGATCGCGGTCACCTCGTTGGTGATGTATTCGATGCCACGGGCCTTTGCCTGACGGCGGAACCAGTCGAACATCGTGTAGCCGTCGAAATAGCCTTCGTCCTTGGTGTTGATGCTGCCCAGAGCCAGATCGTCGACGGTGTAGAAGGGATATTCGGCCTTGATCTGATCCGGAGACATGATCCGGGTTTCAGCGCCCAAGGACACCTGCAAGGCCTGCTGCGCCCGCAGCACCTTGGCGAAGCCTTCATCGGCGGCCAGATACATGTAGCCAAAGTTGCGGATCTTCAGCTTGGGCGCATCGCCGCCCATGTATTTCGGCAGGTTCTGCGAAAACTCGGCCCCGAACTGCGAAATCCGGATGTTCAGCTCGGTCGAGAACTGCTGGCGGATCGAGGAATTCGACAGGCTGGTGGCCGCGAATTCATAGCTCTGGTCGCGCTCCACCACCAGAACGCGGCCTTGGAAGTCCTTGTTCTCGGTCAGAAACCACGCGGTGGAGGAGCCGGTGATGGCCCCCCCGATGATCACAACGTCATAGGCGGAATGCTTTGGTGCGTCTTGGGCCATTCAGGCGGTCTCCCCTTTGCGCGCAGCCGCCATGACCTCGGCGATTTCGGCGTCCGACAGGCCATAGACGGTGCGTGCCGTCATCTCGGTTATGTATCCCAGTGCCAGATCGCGGCGGGTTGCGGCCCGGTCGCGCTGGCTGACCGCACCGTAGCCAGCGCCGCCGGGGAAGGCCATCATCACCTTGCGGCCATAGGGTACGAATTGCTTGCCCTTGCCCTTCATTATCACGCCATCGTCCTGCGCAATGGTGGTGGGGGCACCTTCCAGCCCGCCCCTGCGGCCTCGGGCGGGGTGGTTGACCCGGTCGAACATGGCCGAGATGTCGAACTCATGCCCTTCGCGGGCCCCCACTTCCATGAACTGGCCCAAACCGCCGCGATATTTGCCTGCACCGCCCGAGTCGGGGCGAAGTTCCTTGCGCCAGATGATCACCGGGCCGACTTGTTCGGTGGCCTCGACGGGCATGGTCATGACACCCGAGGGGAAGGCGGTGGCGCTCATGCCGTCCAGCGTGGGCCGTGCGCCAGAGCCGCCGGAGTTGAAGGTCAAGACCTCAGAGCGGACGGCATCCGCCGGGGCCGGTGCGTCGGTGCGGGGACGCAGCGAGACCTGGAAGTTGCAGAGGCACCCGGCGCCCTCGGCGGGGACGGTGTCGGGGAGGATCTTGTCGAGCGCGTCATAGATCGTGTCGGGGACCATGTGGCCGATCACGTGGCGCAGAGCCACCGGGGCGGGGTGGACGGCGTTGACGATGGAGTTGACCGGGGCCGTGATCCGGAAAGGTTCCAAAGACGCCGCGTTGTTGGGAATTTCCGGCGCGATGGCGCATTTCAGGGCGTAGCAGGCATAAGCCTTGGTGTAGACCAAGGGCACGTTGATGCCCTTCTTGTCGAGACCCGAAGTCCCCTCCCAATCACACATCACGTGGTCGCCGTTGAAGGAGACCTTCACCTTGAGGTCGATGGACCGGTCGTAGCCGTCAATGGTCATCGACCCCTCGGCCGAGACTTGGGGCAGGGCGGCGATGCGGGCCAGCGTCGCCTGATGCGAATTCGTCAGGATGAAATCGGAAATGCCATCGAGGGAGGCGAGGTTGAACTCCACCATCATGTCAATCAGGCGGCGGTGGCCGATCTCGTTGCAGGTGGCCAGCGCGTAGACGTCGCCGACCAATTGATCCGGTTCGCGCACATTGCCGCGGATGATGCGGATCAGGGTGGCGTCGACGGTGCCCTTGTCGATCAGCTTCATGATCGGGATATAAAGGCCCTCTTCGTAGACCGAATTGGCGTCAGCCCCGAAGCCGCGACCGCCGATGTCGACGATATGGGCGGTGCAGGCGAAGAAGCCCGCAAGCTGACCTTGGTGGAAGGACGGCGTGCAGACGGTGATGTCGTGCAGGTGGCCGGTGCCCTCCCACGGGTCGTTGGTGATGTAGACATCGCCCTCGTGGATGTTCTCGCGGCCAATGCGGCGGATGAAGTGGGGGACGGCGTCGGCCATCGCGTTGACGTGGCCGGGGGTGCCGGTGACGGCCTGGGCCAGCATCTGCCCTTCGGCGTTGTAGACGCCGGCGGAGAGGTCACCCGCCTCACGGACCGAGGTGGAAAAGGCCGTGCGGACAAGCGCTTGCGCCTGTTCTTCCACGATGGAAATCAGGCGGTTCCACATGACCTGATAGACGACTTTGGAAAGCTTCGCGGTCATCTCACGCCCCCTTCACGGTGATGTCGATGCAACCATCGGCCAAGGCCATGGCCTGGCGCGAGGAGGGCAGCACGATGGTCGTCTCTTCCTCGGTGATGATGGCGGGGCCAGCGATGCGATTGCCCGGACCGAAGGCAGTGCGGTCATAAATGCCCGCACTGTGGCTGCTCCCCAAGGCGGCGTCGAACAACGGACGCTGTCCGGCTTGGGGCGGCGCGGCACCGGGAATGACCGCAGCCGCCCGGTCCACGGGGGCGGAGGGGGTGTAGGCGTTAACGGACCAGACGGTGATTTCCACCTCCATCCCCTCGACCGTGCGGCCAAAGAGGTTGGCATAGTCTTCCTCGAAGCGCCTGAGGAAGGTGACGGGGCTGGCGTCGCGCGCCTCCTCGGGCGTCAGGGGCACGGGGATTTCCCAGCCTTGGCCCTTGTAGCGCATGTAGACCTTGTAGTCGGCCTTGATGGGCGAGGTGGCGTCGCAGGAGCGGACAAAGCGGGTCGCCTCTTCCTGCATGTCGGCGAAGAGGGCGCGGACAGCGGCCGGGTCAAAATCCCGGGCCTTCATGAAGACCGACCGATTGGATTCAAAGCTGAACGGTGCGCGCAGGAAGCCGATGGCAGAGCCCACACCCGCGCCCTGCGGGATCAGGCAGCGGGTGACGCCCAGCTTTTCACACAAGCGTCCGGCGTGCAGGGGCGCTGCACCACCGAAGGCGATCATCGTGTAGTCCGACAGATCCTCGCCGTTTTCAACGGCATGGACGCGGGCGGCGTTCGCCATGTTTTCATCGACGACTTCGGCCAGTCCCCAAGCGGCCTCCAGCGTCGGCATCTGAAGCCGATCCGCCAGCACCGCATCCAGCGCCACTTTGGAGGCCTCAGGATAAAGCGGGATCGTCCCCCCGGCGAAATTGTCTGGGTCCAGCTTGCCAAGGATCAGGTCGGCATCGGTCACCGCCGGACGTTCCCCCCCCCGGCCATAGCAGGCGGGGCCGGGTTCGCTTCCCGCACTTTCCGGCCCGACCCTGATCTGGTTCATCGCATCGACCCGCGCCAGCGAACCACCGCCTGCGCCGATTTCCACCATGTCGATGACAGGGATCGAGATGGGCATGCCGGAGCCCTTCTTGAACCGGTAGGTGCGGGCAACTTCAAACACCCGCGCCGTCTTGGGGGTCTGGTTGCGGATCAGGCAGATTTTCGCGGTGGTGCCGCCCATGTCGAAGGACAGGACTTTGTCGAGGCCATGCCGGGCTGCGATGTCGGCGGCAAAGACAGCACCACCTGCAGGGCCGGATTCCACCAGACGCACCGGGAATTCGGCGGCACTTTCAATCGAGATGATGCCGCCGCCCGAGTGCATCAGGAACACCGGGCAATCGGCCCCCTCAGCCGCCAGTCGATCTGCCAGACGGCCAAGGTAGGACTTCATCAGAGGTTTGATATAGGCGTTGGCGATGGTCGTGTTGAACCGCTCATACTCCCGCATCTGCGGTGAAACCTCGGACGACAGCGAGATCATCACACCGGGCAGACGTTCCATCAGCACATCGCGGATCAGCCGTTCGTGCGCGTCGTTGACGTAGGAGTGCAAGAGACCCACGGCGATGCTTTGATAGCCCGCCTCGCGCAGCGTGTCGGCCAGCGCTTCCACCTCGGCGCGGTCCAGCGGGATCAGGACGTCGCCGCGTGCGACCATGCGTTCCTCAACCACATAGCGGCGGTTGCGGGGCAAGAGGGGTTCGGGCAGGGTCAGGTTCAGGTCGTATTGTTCAAAGCGGCTTTCAGTGCGCATCTCGATGACGTCGCGGAAGCCTTGCGTGGTGATCAGGGCCGTCTTGGCGCCGCGTCGCTCGATCAGGGCGTTGGTGGCAAGGGTGGTGCCGTGGATGATCTGGCTGATGACGCCGGGCGAAATCCCGGCCTTGGCGCAGACCCGGTGCATGCCTTCGACGATGGCATCCTCGGGTGCGGCATAGGTGGTCAGCACTTTGGTCGAGTGCCGCTGCAGCAGTGCGCCAAGGGCGGGCTTTGCGTTGGGATCAGGCCCGATTTCCAGCACCACGTCGGTGAAGGTCCCACCGATATCAACGCCAAGCCGGGCCACATGTGCCATGAGAGTCTCCTTGATCCTGGTGGCAGGCTAGACCATCCCGCACATCAGGAAAAATCGTTTCTTCGTATCGCAAGGATCAGAATTTCGTATCCTCGGGTGGGAAAAGCCGCTGGGCGAGGGAGGCAGCCTCGGTCACATAGGTCGGGGCAGGGTCGCCCTCGTGGCGGGCATGGAACTGCAGGGCGCCGGGGTGCCAGCCATAGTCCAGTTCGCGCAACGCCCCAGAGGCGAGCGGTGCGGCCAGCATGGCGCGCGGCAGGCAGGCGATGCCGAGGTTGTCGAGCGCCATCTGCAGGCAAGCCGACATATTGGAACTTGGCACCAGACGCGCGATGCCCAGCGGGCGGAAGTGGTCCTCCAGTTGGCGAAAGGGGACGGTGTTGCGGGCATGGGTCAGGATCGGGTGACGCATGATGTCGCCCGGCGAAAGGGGGGTCAGGGGCAGATCAAGGCCCGGTGCGGCGATCCAGACATAGCTCGATTGGCCCAAAGTCAGGCTGTGCCGCGTCTTTCGGTCAAACGGGCCGTTCTGGAAGGCCAGATCAAGGTCGCGGTCAAACAGGGCTTTGGACAGGTTGGCCGACAGGTCGACCGTCAGTTCCACCGTGATGTTGGGAAACCGCGCCTTCATTTCGACCAGAAACATCCGCAGCCATGTGTGGGCGACCATCTCGGACACGCCCAGCCGCAGGGTGTCGCGGAACAGGGTGTCGTCATCGGCCGCCGCCACAAAAGCATCGAGTGCTGCCAGCACCTTGCGGGCAGGCGTCAGCAAAGAGCGGCCCTTCTGCGTCAGCCGCACGGAGCCTGCATCCCGCTCCATCAGCACGACGCCCAACTGCGCCTCCAGTTGGGCGATGCGGTTGGAGATGTTGGGCTGGGTGGTGTGCAGCCGCTCGGCGGCCCGCCGGAAGCTGCCAAGGTCGGCGACGGTGACAAAGGCTTCGATGTGTTTGACGTTCAGCACGCGGTGGCTCCCTTCCCGCGACGTCTTACGGGGAAACCGGGGGCCAGGCAAACGATGCGGGCCACGCCCGGGCGCGGCGCGATTGATCGCGCCGCGGGGCCGCGATCAATCGCGGCCCGGGCACAGCGACCGGATCGCCGTGCGCGCGGCCTCTGTCAGGGGCGGGATCGTGTCGGACAGGATCTGGATCCGGTCAAAGCGCGCGGCATCCCGTGCCAGACTGTCGCGCAGCGCCGCGCCGAAGGCCTGCCGCAATTCGGTGCCGATGTTGACCTTGCAGACCCGGCTTTCCGCCGCCAGCCTTGCCCGCAGCCCCGCATCAAGGCCAGAGCCGCCGTGCAGCACAAGGGGCAATGCCGGCGCTGCCGCCTCGATCGCCTTGAGGCGGGGCCAGTCGACCGTGGCCCCCGGCGTGGTCATCAGATGGCTGGTGCCGATCGAGATCGCCAGCGCGTCCACGCCGGTCTCACGGGCGAACCGGGCAACCTCGGCAGGGTCGGTGCCTTGCGAGGCGGCACCCGCAGCGTAACCGACAAAGCCCAATTCGCCCTCCACGCTGACGCCCTGCGCGTGGGCCATGGCCACGACCTCGGCGGTGCGGGCGATGTTTTCAGCCAGCGGCAGGGCGGAGCCGTCGTACATGACAGAGGTGAAGCCAAGATCCACCGCCTGACGGCAGACGGCCAGACTTTCGCCATGGTCAAGGTGGCTGACGATGGGCACTGAAGCGCCTTCGGCCAGCGTGCGGAACATGGCGGCCAGTACGGGCAGGGGCGTGTGGCGGCGGCAGCCCGGGCCGGCTTGCAGGATGACAGGGCGCGCCTCGGCCTCGGCGGCCCGCACAAAGGCCACGGCATCCTCCCACCCCAGAACCACCAATCCAGCGACGGCAGTGCCATCGGTCAGGCAGGGGCGCAGGACGTCCGAGAGGGTAGCACAGCTCATTTGAACTTCGCGATCATGTCCTTGATGCCGGGGATCGTCTCGATCTGGTCGGCGTGTTCGGGCTGGAAATACTGCACCAGCGGACGCTGGGTCAGACCGCCGAGGATGGTGAAGTAGTACATCTGATACCCGGGCAGCACGCAGCACGGATGATAGCCCTTGTCGATGGCGACGGTCGATCGGTCCATCAGGTGATAGGCGTCGCCAACCTTGCCCTCTTCGCGTTGCAGCATCTGCAGGCCCGAGCCGTGGGGCGGGTTGAAGCGGAAGTTGTAGACCTCGTCATGCCGCGTCTCCAGGGGCAGGCGGTTGGTGTCGTGCTTGTGGCTGGGAAAGCCCGACCAGCCGCCCGCGCCCACGGTATAGAGTTCCGACACCAGCAGGCGGCCGACGCGGTCATGGTACTTTTGGCCGAGGATATGCTTGATCTTGCGGTGGGTCTTGGTGTCATCCGAGCCGTATTGCACCATGTCCACGTCGCGAACGGCAAAGGCCGGGCGGTATTCGGCAAATCGGGCGCCGGCGATGAACACCTCGGCGGCGGCGGTGCAGGTGAGGGTGGCGGGCACGCCTGACGGCACATAGACGCCCTCTGGTTCGCCATCCCAGACGTTCAGGCGGCGCTTGCCAATGTCGCGGAAGTCCTGCCCGTCGGTGCTGACGTCAACCGTCCCGGTGGCGGGGACGATGCAAGTCTCATATCCCGGAACATGGCTGATGAAACGGTCACCCGGCGCCAGAGTGACGATGTTGAAATAGACCAGAGGCACCAGCGGGTCATCCATTCCGATGATCGCCGTGTTGTGGTTGTCATGCGGGGCGATGTGCATTGGTCTCTCCGAAGGCGGTTATGAATTGGTCGAGTTCGGCAGGGTCCGGACTGGCGGGGGCGCAGCCGACACCGGCCACGATCATCGCTGCGGTGGCAGAGCCACGCCGGACGGCCTCGGGCAGCGTCAGCCCCTTGGCCAGGGCGGCCAGCAGGCCGCCCATGAAACCGTCGCCCGCCCCCATCGGCTTTTGCGCTGCCACCGGGAAGATCGGCGTCTCGAACTCGGCCTGCGCTGCGAAGGTGGTCGAGCCTTCGGCACCGCGCTTGTAGATGGTGAACAGCGCCCCCGCGGCAAGATCGCGGGCAAGGCCCGGACCACGGTCATAAGCCCAGGCGATCAGGCCGAATTCCTCGTCATTGCCGATCACCGCGTCGCAGGTCTGGGCCACACGCAGGCAGACCGATGCCGCCTCGGACGGCGAGGCCCAGGCATTGACGCGGTAGTCAAGGTCAAGAAGCGTCAGCGCGCCCGCCGCCTTGGCCTGCTTGATGGCGCGCAGGGTGGCGCTGCGCGACGGCTCGGCCGACAGGGCGGTTCCGGTCACCACCAGCGCCCCGATGGCAGTGAAATCGACACCAGCCACTTGGTCCGCCGAAAGGGTCAGATCGGCCGCCGCGCTGCGGTACAGCACAACCCGGCAGTCTGTCGCGCAGGTCTCCGTCACGGCGAGACTGTTGCGCGCGGCCACCGACAGCACATGCCGGCGGTCCACGCCGTAGCGATCCAGTTCGGCCAGGCAATAGCGCCCGACCGCATCATCCGAAACGCAAGACAGAAGGCTCGCCCCCGCGCCCTGCCGGGCCAGTGCCACCGCGATATTGCCCGCCGATCCGCCAAGCGCGGGGGTGAAGCTAAGCGCCTCTTCCACTCGTGTGCCCGGCGGATGGGCGTATAGGTCCATGCCGACACGGCCCAGAACCACAAAGCGGTTCAAGGCAAAGCGCGTCATCTCGGCGGGGTAGAGCAGGACCATCAGACATCCGTTCGGATTGGGGTTGCCTTGTCGTGCGGGTGAGGTTACCTGTTTTGCAACCGGTTGCAAACCTTTTCGGGAGGGTCACGATGGGTGAAATCGGCATCGGAATTATTGGCGGCGGCTACATGGGCAAGGCCCATGCGGTGGCGTTCGCAAGCGTTGGCGCGGTGTTCAACCCGGGGCTAAGGCCAAGGCTGGAGATGGTCTGCGCCACGTCGGAGGCGCGTGCCGAAGGCTACCGCGCGGCCTATGGCTTTGCCCGTGCTACGGCGGATTGGCGCGTGCTGGTTGATGATCCAAGGGTAGAGGCGGTGGTGATCGCCTCACCTCAGGAAACCCATCGCGCCATTGCCGAACGGGCCTTCGCCCTTGGAAAACCCGTGCTTTGCGAAAAGCCGCTGGGGGCCAGTCTGAAGGACAGTCTGGCGATGGTGGCGGCCGCCAAAGCATCAGGCGTCACCAACATGGTCGGCTTCAACTACATCCGCACGCCCGCCTCGCAGTACGCCCGCGCTTTGGTGCAAGCGGGTGCGATTGGCGAGGTGATCTGGTTTCGCGGCGAACATACCGAGGATTTCGACAGCGACGGCCAGCGCCCCGCGCAGTGGCGCAACTTTGGCGAGGCAAACGGCACGATGGGCGACCTGGCCCCGCACATGATCAATGCGGCCTTGGCCTTGGTCGGCCCGATTGCGCGGCTGACGGCGGATATCGGCACGGTCTACCCCGACCGACCGGGGGCCGAGGGGCGGGCGGTCAACGACGACATCGGCCAGTTCCTTTGCCGTTTTGCCAACGGTGCAATGGGGCATCTGAGCTTCAGTCGCGTCGCCACCGGACGCAAGATGGGCTATGCCTATGAAATCACTGGCACAAAGGGCGCGATCCGCTTCGACCAGGAGGATCAGAACGCCCTCTGGCTTTACAAGGCCGAGGGGCCGGAGGCGCAGCGCGGTTTCGCCAAGATCCTGACCGGACCCGCCCATCCCGACTATCTGCCGTTCAGTCAGGGCCCCGGCCATGGCACCGGCTATCAGGAACAGATCGTCATCGAGGCGCGGGATTTCCTGCGCGCCATTGAAACCGGCACGCCCGTCTGGCCCACCTTCGCGGATGGTCTTGCGGTTGCCAAAATCATCGCCGCCGCCCGCCACTCGGCGGCCACGGGGGCTTGGGTCAATCTGGAGGCCACATGATCCGCATCGGCAATGCGCCCTGTTCCTGGGGCGTGGAATTCGCAAACGACCCCCGCAATCCAAGCTGGCGCAAGGTGCTGAGCGATTGTGCAGGGGCGGGCTACAAGGGCATCGAACTCGGGCCTGTCGGCTTTATGCCCGAGGACCCGGCGGTGCTGGCCGATGCCTTGGCCGAGAACGACCTGACCCTGATCGGCGGCGTGGTTTTCCGGCCCTTCCACGACCCCGCCGCGTGGGACGATGTCTGGGACGGTGCCACCCGCACCTGCAAGGCCTTGGTGGCGCATGGCGCGCAGCATCTGGTGCTGATCGATTCCATCTCGCCCCGCCGGGCGCCGACCGCTGGCAGGGCGGGTGAGGCCGAGCAGATGGATGCTGCCGAGTGGAAAGCCTTCACCGACCGTATCCGCACCGTGGCGCAACTGGGTGTCGATCATGGGTTGACCGTGGGCATCCATGCCCATGCAGCGGGGTTCATCGACTTTGAACCAGAGCTGGAACGCTTGCTGGCTGAAACGGATGAAAGCCTGCTGAAGATCTGCTTCGACACCGGCCACCACTCCTACGCCGGCTTTGACCCCGTGGCCTTCATGCGCCGCCATATCGGTCGCATATCCTATATGCATTTCAAGGACATCGACCCGGTTGTTAAAGCAAATGCCGTGGCGCATCGCACCGGCTTTTACGACGCCTGCGGGCAGGGCATCTTCTGCAACTTGGGTAAGGGCGATGTTAATTTCGCCTCGGTCCGGCAGATATTGCTGGAAGCGGGTTTCGAGGGCTGGTGCACGGTTGAGCAGGACTGCGACCCCTCGGGCGGCACCTCTCCCATCGACGACGCGCGGGCGAACCGCGACTATCTTTCCTCCATCGGGTTCTGAGAAAGGGTCATCATGGCACGGTTGAATTGGGGCATGATCGGGGGCGGTGACGGCAGCCAGATCGGCCCGGCGCATCGTTTGGCGGCAGGGTTAGACGGGCTTTACACCTTCACCGCCGGGGCTTTGGACCATAGCCCGGCGGCAGGTCGCGCCTTCGCGCAGCGTTTGGGCGTGGCAGCGGATCGCGCTTATGGCGATTGGCGCGAGATGCTGGAAGGGGAGCGGAACCGGCCTGACAAGGTTGATCTGGTGACGGTGGCGACGCCGAACTCCACCCACTATGAAATCTCCAAGGCCTTCCTTGCGGCGGGCTTCAACGTCCTTTGCGAAAAGCCGATGACGGTGACCGAGGCCGAGGCGGAAGACCTGGTCAAGACCGCCCGCGCCGCCGGTCGCATCTGTGCGGTGAACTATGGCTACACGGGCTACGCCCTCGTACGCCACATGCGTGCCATGGTGGCGCGGGGTGACATCGGCAAGGTGCGGCTGGTCGTTGCCGAATTCGCCCATGGCCACCACGCCAATGCCGCCGATGCCGACAACCCGCGCGTTCGCTGGCGGTATGACCCGGCGCTGGCTGGGGCGTCGGCCCAGTTCGCCGACTGCGGCATCCATGCGCTGCACATGGCGAGCTTTGTGACTGGGCAAGAGGTCGCCAAACTGTCCGCCGACTTCGCCTCGTGCCTGCCTGGGCGGGTGCTGGAAGATGACGCGATGGTCAACTTCCGGATGGACGGCGGCACTGTTGGCCGCCTCTGGACCTCCTCTGTGGCGATTGGCCGCCAGCACGGCCTGACAATTCAGGTCTTTGGCGAGACTGGCGGCCTGCGTTGGGCGCAAGAGCAGCCGAACCAATTGCACTACATGCCTTTGGGTCAGCGTCTGCAGATCATCGAACGAGGGGAGGGCAACCTGTCGCCCGAGGCTGATCGCGCCAGCCGGGTTACCGTGGGCCATGCCGAGGGCATGCCCTTGGCCTTCGGCAATATCTACCGTGACTTGGCCGAGGGGATCATGGCGGCGCGGGACGGCCGCAAGGCTGACCCCGCGATCAGTCTTTATCCGGTGGCAGAGGACGGCTTGCGTTCCATCGCGGCAATCCATGCGGCGGTGGCTTCGGCGGGTCGCCAGGGTGAATGGGTCGACGCCCGCCCGCTGATGTTCCGCTAAAACGGGCGCAGGGTGCCGCGTTCGACGATGTGACAGGGGAAGATGCGCGCCTCGACCGGGCGGGCGGGGTCACTGAGCCGCGCCCGCATCAGGTCGATGGAGCCTGTGACGATGGCATCGAAGGGCTGGTGGATGGTGGTCAGGTTGATATTGGCCCAGCCCGCCATCTCCATGTCGTTCAGCCCGATCAGGCCAAGGTCATCCGGCACCTTCAGCCCTGCCGATTGGGCCGCGGACAAGGCTCCAATCGTCAGCACGTCATCGGCGCAGAAATAGGCCTGCGCATGGGGGGCGGACAGAAGTCGGGTCATCTCGGCCCGTCCCGGTTCAAAACCATAGGCACCGGCAAAACTGGCGCTGGCCTGGATGCCTGCCGCCTTGGCGACCTGCAGGAACCCTGTCAGGCGATCTTGGGTGGTCGAGGCCGCCTCTGGCCCGCCCATGAAACCGATGGAGCGATAGCCCCGGTCCATCAGCGTCTGGGCCGCCATGGCCCCGGCGGCGATGTTGTCGATGGCGACCACATCGGTGACCCCCGTCACCCGACCAAAGGCATGCACCACCGGCACCCCGGCCGCCTGAAACGCCGCCGCAAAGCCATCTGGCAGGTGCGAGGTTGCCACGATCACGCCGTCGACCGAGTATTGCCGCAGCAGGGTCAGAGAGCGCGCCGGGTCCGTCTCCTCCGACAGGTTCACCAACAGGGGGCGCAGGCCGTGGTCCTGCAGGCCGCGGGTGAAGAGGTCGAAGATGTGCAGGAAAACCGGGTTGTGGAAGTTGTTGCTGACCAGGCCCACCAGTTGCGTCTTGCGCGTCGTCAGGCTGCGGGCCAGCATGTTGGGGCTGTAGCCAAGGGCCTCTGCCGCAGCCTCCACCCGCGCCCGCATCGCCGCAGACACCGAGGCCCCCGGCGTGAAGGTGCGTGAGACAGCAGCGCGCGAGACCCCCGCCTTTTCCGCCACATCTGCCAGAGTCGCCGCCATGCTGCCCTTTCCTAATGTGCGATTAGAACCTTGATGCCGCGCGCCTCAAACGCTTGCGCATCGGCATCGGAAATCCCTGCATCGGTGATGAAGGACTGAATGACCTCCAGCGCGCCAAGGCGGGTGAACGAGGATTTATTGATCTTGGAACTGTCCGCCACAAGATAGACATGGGCGGCGGCCTTGATCATCGCCTCTTTCAACTGCAGGTCGGCGAAGGACGGATAGGTCAGGCCGGCATCCAAAGCCACCCCGGCGGTGGCAAGGAACAGCTTTCCCGCAAAGATGTTGCGGAAGTACTCGACCGACTTGTCGCCGGACAGCGACAGCGTCGGCGCCTTGAACTGCCCGCCCGGCATATGGACGGCAAAGCCCGGCACGGCGCCGAGGATCAGCGCGATGTTCAGGGCATTGGTGATCACCGTCAGGTCCTGGCGTGTGGTCAGCCGCGTCGCAATCTCGGTCGTGGTGGTGCCGGCATCGAGGATCAAGGTCTCGCCATTGCCGACCAGACTGGCCGCCAGCGCGCCGATCTTGCGCTTTTTCTCCATGTTTTCCTGATGATGCAGCGCCACCGCATTCACCTGCGCCGGAACGGAGGTTAGGAACGCCCCGCCATGTTCGCGGGTGACGGTGCCCTCCTGCTCCAGCCGTTCCAGATCTTGCCGGATCGTGGCCTCGGATACCTGAAACGCCCCCGCAAGGTCACGCACCCGGGCCGAGCCTTCTTCCTGAATCCACTCCAGAATCCTGCGGCGGCGGGGTTCGGACAGAAGGCCGGTCAGGGGTTCGGCGGGTGGTTTCAGGGCGGGTTTCACGGGCGGTCCTTTGCTTTCCCATAGCATACCGCAAAGAGTTTCGATTGCAAACGAAAGCATTCAGCGTTAAACGACATCAAACGCAAGGAGGACGCGATGGCATTGCATATCAAACGGCAGGTGACTTTGGCTGTGGTGATCGGGTCGCGGGCCTTCTTCAGCCCCGCCCCCTGTCAGGACTCGCGCCGCGAGACCCTGGCGCATCTGGAGCGGCTGGGGATCAAGGCTTTGATCCTGCCTTATGAGGCCACGGCCAATGGCGCCGTGCAAAGCATCCCGGATGCGGAACTTTACGCCAGCTTCTTCAAGAGCCACCGGGATGAGATTGACGGGCTGGTGATCTGTTTGCCCAACTTCGGCGACGAAATTGCGATCTCTGAACTGGTGAACCGCGCCAAGTTGAACGTGCCGATCCTGCTGCAGGCCAGCAATGACGAGGTCGACAAGGTCTCGGTCAGCCAGCGCCGCGATGCCTTCTGCGGCAAGATCTCGGTGACGAACAACTTCTACCAATACGGCGTGCCGTTCACCGAAACCACCAGCCACACCTGCGACACCTCCTCGGCGGAGTTTGGTGCGGACCTTGAAAGGTTCTCGCGGGTGTGCCGGACGGTGAAGGGGCTTCGCGGCGCGCGGCTGGGGGCGATCGGGGCGCGGACCGGGGCGTTCCAGACCATGCGCTACAGTGAAAAGCTGTTGCAGGCCTCGGGCGTCACGGTCGTCACCGTCGATCTGTCCGAGATGATCGGGGCGGCGGGGCGGGTCAGTGACAGCGATGCCGAACTGATCACCAAGCTGGAGAAGATCAAGGCCTATGGCACCATCCCGGCGCATATCAAGCCAGAGCAGATTGCCAAGCAGGCCAAGTGGTCGCTGGCGGTAGACCGCTGGATTGAAGAGAACGAATGCGACGCCTCGGCCATCCAGTGCTGGCGGTCCTTGCAGGACAATTTCGGCTGCGCGACCTGCCTGACGATGAGCATGATGGGCGAGGAACTGATGCCAAGCGCCTGCGAGGTCGACATCATGGGCGCCTTGTCAATGTACGCCTTGGCGCTGGCAAGTGGAGCGCCACCGGCGATCCTCGACTGGAACAACAACTACGGCAATGAGGTCGACAAGTGCGTCTGCACCCATTGCGGCAACTTCCCCAAGAAGTTCATCGGCTCGACGCCAGAGATCAGCGAACTGGACGTGCTGGGCACCGTGATTGGCCGCGAAAAGTGCTTTGGCGCGGTCAAGGGCAAGGTGAAGGCGGGGGATATGACCTTCTTCCGGGTGTCGTCGGATGATCGCAAGGGTACGCTGAAGACCTATCTGGGGCAGGGGGCCTTCACGGATGATCCCTTCCCGATGGATGGCGGCATTGCGGTTTCCCACGTGAAAGACCTGCGCAAGCTGATGCGCTTTGTCACGCAAAACGGCTTTGAACATCACGTGGCGATGGTGCGCGGCCACCATGCCGATGTGGTGAACGAGGCTGTCACCCGTTACCTCAACTGGCCGA
The DNA here is from genome assembly GCF_964946895.1 of Stagnihabitans sp. Lineage (NCBI taxonomy): Bacteria > Pseudomonadati > Pseudomonadota > Alphaproteobacteria > Rhodobacterales > Paracoccaceae > Stagnihabitans > Stagnihabitans sp. The sequence continues at coordinate 159,444 of NZ_CBBQHX010000005.1, forward strand.
TGTACCACCATGGCGCGGAAGCCGAGGTGCGGTTGTGACGAACGATCCGGTTCCGAACATCCAGGCCAAGGCGCTGTGGATGCGCCGCAGGGCGTTCCAGATGGTGTATGAGGCGCAACTGGGCCATCCCGGTGGCGACTTCTCGGCCATCGACATCATGGCGACGCTGTATTTTGGCGTGTTGAATTACGATCCCCAGCGCCCGGACTGGGCTGAGCGGGACCGTTTCATCATGTCCAAGGGACATGCAACCGGTGCGCTTTACACGGTCCTGTCGGCGGCTGGCTTCTTCCCGGACGATTTGCTTCTGACCTACATGGGCAACCGGTCGAAACTGAACGGCCATCCCAACCGCAACTATCTGCCGGGGGTTGAGACCAACACCGGGCCGTTGGGACATGGAATGCCCGTGGCCGCAGGGATCGCGATTGCAGGTCAGATCACCGGGGCCAACTACCGCACCTTCGTTCTGACCGGGGATGGCGAATTGCAGGAAGGCTCCAACTGGGAGGCGGCCAACCTTGCCGGCCACCGCAAGCTGTCGCACCTGACCCTGATCGTCGACCGGAACCGTTTGCAGCAGGGGGCCGGCACCGAAGAGACCATCACGATGGACCCTTTGGACGACCGCTTCCGCGCTTTTGGCTGGGATGTGGTGATGCTCGACGGCCATGATCACGCGGCCCTGCTGGCGGTGCTGTCGGCGCCACCGGGCGACAAGCCTCGGGCAGTGATCGCCAACACGGTCAAGGGCAAGGGCGTCTCTTTCATGGAGCATCAGGCCAAATGGCACCACGGGGTGCCCAATGCCGCGCAATTCGCGCAGGCGATGGAGGAACTGGTCTGATGGCGCATGCTGTTGAAACCGTGGGGCTTTATGACTGCCGCGATGCTTGGGTGAAAACCCTGGTCGCGTTGGCCGAGGCGGATGACCGCATCGTGACCGTGGTCAATGACTCGGTCGGATCGTCGAAACTTGGGGCCTTTCAGACGAAATTCCCCGACCGTCTGATCAACGTGGGGATTGCTGAGCAGTGCATGGTGGGCGTTGGCGCTGGTCTTGCCAATGGCGGGCGGATTCCCTTCGTCTCGGCGGCGTCGTGCTTTCTGACCGGGCGTTCGCTGGAGCAGGTGAAGGCGGACATCGCTTATGCCAATTTCAACGTGAAGCTGATCGGCCAATCCTCTGGCATCGCCTACGCGGAACTGGGGCCGACGCACCATTCCATCGAGGATTTCGCCTGGCTGCGCCCCTTGACCAACCTGACCGTGATCTGCCCCGCCGATGCGTGGGAGACGGCGGAGGCGGTGAAATGGGCGGCCGCGCATGAAGGCCCGGTCTATATCCGCCTGTCGCGGATGCCGGTGCCAATGCTGGATATTCCAAACCGAGTCTTCCGCCCCGGCAAGGCCGAACTGGTGCGAGAGGGGCATCAGGTTGCCATCCTCGCCTGCGGCACTACGGTGCATCTGGCAGCGGCGGCGGCGGACCTGTTGAAGGCTGAAGGCATCTTCGCACGGGTGCTGAACTTCTCAACCATCAACCCGCTTGATGAAGCGGCTCTTGATGCGGCCGCCGAGACCGGCGCGATCGTCACCGTCGAGGAGGCCGGCATTCGCGGCGGGCTTGGCGGGGCTGTGGCGGAATACACAGCCTCCAACCGGCCGGTTCCGGTGGAGCGGGTCGGGTTTCCGGGCTTCCTGCCGACCGGCTCGCTGGAGTATCTGTTCAAGGAAAATGGCCTGACCGCGGACGGCATCGCCGCCGCCGCACGGCGTTCGATGATCCGGGCCGCAAGATGAGCTTTGTGCTGGCGATTGACCAAGGCACGACCAACACCAAGGCTGTTCTGGTCGATGAGGGCGGGCAGATCGTCGCCCGCGCCTCAAGCCCGCTAACCACCGTCTATCCGCAGAACGGCTGGGCCGAGCAATCGGCCTCTGCCATCTGGGCCAGCGTTCAGGCGGTGATCGCCGATCTGGTGGCGCAGGCGACGGGCGAGATCAAGGCCATCGCCATCGCCAACCAGCGCGAGACTCTGGTCACCTGGGACGCTGACACCAGCCAGCCGATCCATCCCGCGATCATCTGGCAATGCCGCCGCACGGCAGAGGTCTGCGAGGGCCTGATCGCCGCTGGCTATGATGCGGCTGTCGTGGCCGCCACAGGCCTGGGGATCAACCCGCTGTTTCCGGCCTCCAAACTCGGTTGGGTGATGCGCCATGTGCCTATGACGCAGGCGCTGGCCGACAAGGGGACGTTGCGGGCGGGGACGGTGGATGCTTGGCTTTTGTGGAACCTGACCGGCGGGGCCAGCTTTGCCACCGACCATTCCAACGCCTCGCGCACGCAGCTGTTCGACACGGAAAAGCTGGCGTGGAGCACGGATCTGTGCGCCCTGTTCGGCGCGCCGATCAGCGCATTGCCGCAGCCCATGCCGTCGGACAGCCGGTTTGGCGCGACGGCGGAGACCACGGCATTGCCTGCCGGCGTGCCGATCCTTGCCATGATGGGCGACAGCCACGCCGCCCTGTACGGCCACGGCATCCGCGCGCCCGGCACCGTCAAGGCGACCTATGGCACCGGGTCCAGCCTGATGACCCTGACGCCGGGGCGGGTGGCCTCGTCCAACGGGCTGTCAGGCACGATTGCCTGGAGCGACAAGGCCGGCACGGCCTATGCGCTGGAGGGCAATATCACGGTCTCTGCCCAGGCGGCGGCTTTCATGGCACGTCTTCTGGGGCTGTCGGTGCAGGCCCTGTCGGATCTGGCGCAAACCGTGCCGGACAGTGGTGGCGTGGCCTTTGTCCCGGCGCTGGCGGGTCTCGGTGCCCCGCATTGGGATGACCATGCGACCGGCATTGTCACGGGCATGACCCACGGCACGACAAGTGCCCACTTGGCGCGGGCGACGTTCGAAGCGATCACCCTGCAAATCGCCGACGTACTGGCGGCGATGGAGCGCGACATGGGCCAAAGCCTTGCCACGCTGCGGGCGGATGGCGGTGCTTCGGCCAATCCGTTCCTGATGCAGCTTCAGGCCGATGTCCTGCAACGCCCCGTGCTGCAAAGCCCGGTGGAAGAGGTGGGCGCCCTTGGTGCCGCCGCCATGGCCTTTGCCCGTCTGGGCCATGCGATGCCACTGGAGCAATCGCCACCCGCCCGGTTCGAGCCCGGCCCCGAAAATCCCGCACGGACGCAAGTCTGGGCGCAGGCGGTGGCGCGGGCGAGAGCCAAGGTCTAGGGCGCGGGTTCGAGGGCTATGCTGCAGGTGCATGGCGGCTTGTCGGGAATGCAGGGTTATCGCTAACGGCCTGCGCCTGTATGCACAGGTATCCCAAAGGAAATCCCATGGCCGACGTGACCTATACCGCTGCCCAAAGCCGCCCGACGCAAGGGGCGGTGCTGATGGCGCTGGCCGTGCTGTTGTTTGCCTGCATGGATGTGACGACCAAGCATATGGCGCTGACCTACGCTGTGCCGCTGATCGTCTTTATGCGCTATGCGGGCAATCTCTTGGCCTTGCTCGCCGTATTCGGGCCGCGCAAGGGGCGCAGCCTGTTCGCCGTCCAACGGCGTGGATGGGTTCTGCTGCGGTCTGTCTGTCTGGCCTGCTCTTCGCTGTTCGCGGCATTGGCGTTCCAGCGGATGCCGGTGGCAGAGACGATTTCGATTGTCTTCCTTGCCCCCTTTGGCGTGATGCTCCTGGCCGGTCCCCTGCTGGGCGAGAAGGTGGGCCCTTTGCAATGGATGGCGGCTTTGCTGGGATTTGCCGGTGTGCTTCTGGTCGTGCGGCCGGGCAGCGGCCTTGACCCTTACGGCGTCCTGTTTGCGATGATCACTGCGGCGTCGAGCATCGTCTACAACATGCTGTCACGCTCGCTGGCCCGGTCCGAGACGACCGAGGCCATGCTGGTCTGGACCGCCATAGCCGGCACGGTGTTGTTTGGCGCGGCCCTGCCGTGGAGCCTGCCACCGGTCCTGCCCAGTGTCGTGGACCTTAGCCTGTTCGCCGCCATGGGCCTTCTGGCCACCGCCGGGCATTTCATGTTCACCCAAGCCTGCCGTGTCGCCCCGGCCTCTGTCATTGCCCCGGTCAACTACCTGCAACTGGTGTGGTCTGGTCTGCTGGGTGCGCTGGTCTTCGGCCAAGTGCCGGATCAGATCGGGCTGGTCGGCATCGGGCTGATCGCCCTGGGCGGGGTTTCGGCGGCGATTTGGCCGATGATCGCGCCACGCCTGATCCTCAGGGCTGAGGTCTGCTGAAGCGGCGGGCTTTTTCGGGTGATATGCCCAAATATCAGGCATATCTGAACAACCCGCCACCGCGCTTCACGCTTCCCCGTGCCCCCGACGGCTGTCATGCTAGGCAGGATGCAGAGTGCGGGTCCCACGGCCCGGCGGAGGTTTCATGTCGATCAAAGCGTCCATCTATCACCTGACCCACTACAAGTATGACCGCCCCGTCATCCTTGGCCCGCAGGTCATCCGCCTGCGGCCCGCGCCGCACAGCCGGACCAAGGTGATCTCGCACAGCCTGAAGGTGTCACCGGCCAACCACTTCGTGAACCACCAGCAGGACCCGTTCGGCAACTGGCTGGCGCGCTTCGTGTTTCCCGAACCGGTGACCGAGTTCAAGATCGAGGTTGATCTTGTGGCCGACATGACGGTCTACAACCCGTTTGACTTCTTCGTCGAGGATTACGCCGAACATTGGCCCTTCACCTATGCGTCCGACCTGACCGAAGATCTTGAGATTTACCGCCGGGCAGAGCCTGTCGGGCCGGAACTGGACGCTTTCCTGCGGATGGTCCCCAAGACCCGGACCCGTACCACCGATTTCGTGGTGATGCTGAACGCGATGATTTCCGGCAAGGTGCGTTACACGATCCGGATGGAACCCGGCGTGCAGACGCCCGAGGAAACGCTGTCGATCGGCAGCGGGTCGTGTCGCGACAGTTCGTGGTTGCTGGTGCAGGCGCTGCGCCATTTCGGCTTTGCGGCGCGGTTTGTGTCGGGCTACCTGATCCAGTTGAAGCCTGACCTCAAGGCCCTGGATGGCCCCTCGGGGACGGAGGTGGATTTCACCGACCTGCACGCCTGGGTCGAGGTCTATATTCCCGGCGCAGGCTGGGTGGGGCTTGATCCGACCTCGGGTCTTCTGGCCGGAGAAAGCCATATCCCGCTGGCGGCGACCCCGCACTACCGCTCCGCCGCGCCGATTTCGGGGCTGGCCAGCTTCGCCGAGGTGGAATTCGCTTTTGACATGAAGGTGGCCCGAGTGGCCGAACACCCGCGCATCACCAAACCCTTCAGTGAGGAAAGTTGGAACGATATCAACGCTTTGGGGCATAAAGTTGATGCAGTGCTTGAAGCGGGTGACGTGCGTCTTACCATGGGCGGCGAACCGACCTTCGTGTCGATCGACGACTATCAGGGTGAGGAATGGAACACCGCCGCCGTCGGTCCTACCAAGCGCGCCAAGGCCGACGAGTTGATCCGACGCCTGCGCAGTCGCTTCGCGCCCGGGGGCTTTCTGCACTATGGTCAGGGCAAATGGTATCCCGGCGAAACCCTGCCGCGCTGGACCTTCTCGCTGTACTGGCGCAACGATGGCCAGCCGATCTGGCAGAACCCGGCCCTGATCGCCGAAGAGGGCGCGCAGACTGGCGTCACCCCGCTGGATGCGCAGGAATTGCTGCGTGAGATTGCAGCCGAGCTGGATCTTGAAGAGGAGAACATCCTTCCCGCCTATGAGGACCCGGCCACTTGGCTGGTCAAAGAGGCGAACCTGCCCGCCAATGTCACCCCCGCCAATTCCGAGTTGAAGGACGCCGAGGCGCGGCACCGTTTGGCGACCGTCTTCAATCGTGGCCTCAATGAGCCGTCAGGCTTCATCCTGCCGGTGCAAAGCTGGCAAAGCCGCGCCTACGGTAAACGCTGGCGGTCGGAAAAGTGGCGGCTGCGGCGCGGCTACATGTTCCTTGTGCCCGGCGACAGCCCGGTCGGCTACCGCCTGCCGCTGGAAAGTCTGCCGTGGATCCCCGCCTCCTCCTATCCCTACATCAACCCGACCGATCCCACGGTGGAACGGCCCCCTTTGCCCCCCGTTGCCCCCTTGGACGCCGAGCGCAAATCGCAGCCGAGGGCAAGCTTTGTCGCCAACGCGCCGCAGGGTGACCAGATCAACCAAGGCTCGCCCATCATGGAGGTGGACGGCTATATCCGAACCGCCTTGTCCGTCGAACCCCGCGACGGGCGGCTTTGTGTCTTCATGCCGCCGGTGGTCAGCCTTGAAGATTACCTCGACCTTCTCCACGCCGCCGAGGCCGCCGCCAACCGCCTGGGCCTGCCGGTTCACATCGAGGGCTACGCCCCCCCCCATGACCCGCGCCTGAACGTGATCCGGGTGGCACCCGATCCGGGGGTGATCGAGGTCAACATCCACCCCGCCCGCACTTGGCAAGACTGCGTGGATATCACCACGGCAGTTTATGAAGAGGCCCGCCAGTCCCGGCTTGGGGCTGACAAGTTCATGATCGACGGCAAGCATGCCGGAACCGGCGGCGGCAACCATGTTGTGGTGGGCGGGGCCACGCCCAACGACAGTCCCTTCCTGCGCCGCCCCGATCTGCTCGCCAGCCTGATCCTGCACTGGAACCGGCATCCGTCATTGTCGTACCTGTTCTCGGGCCTTTTCATCGGCCTGACCAGTCAAGCCCCGCGCATGGACGAGGCGCGGCATGATGCCCTGTATGAGATGGAGATTGCGCTTAGCCAGATCCCCGCGCCGGGGCAGGGCAATCCGCCGCCCGCGTGGCTGGTGGACCGGCTCTTGCGAAACATGCTGACCGACAGTACCGGCAACACCCACCGGTCGGAAATCTGCATCGACAAGCTTTACTCCCCCGATGGGCCAACGGGCCGCCTTGGTCTGGTGGAATTCCGTGGCTTCGAGATGCCGCCGGATGCGCGGATGAGCCTTGCGCAACAACTGCTGCTTCGCGCGCTGATCGCCCGCTTCTGGAACGCCCCGGCCAAGGGCGAGATGACCCGCTGGGGCACTGCCCTGCACGACCGCTTCATGCTGCCGCATTACGTCTGGCAGGACTTCCGCGATGTGCTGGCCGACCTGCGCCAGCACGGTTTCCCGATGCAAGAGGACTGGTTCGAGGCGCAGGCCGAGTTCCGCTTCCCCTTCTGTGGCGAGGTCACCTATGATGGCGTCCATCTGGAGCTGAAACAGGCGCTGGAGCCGTGGCACGTGCTGGGCGAAACCGGGGCCTTGGGCGGCACGGTGCGCTATACCGACAGCTCGACCGAGCGTTTGCAGGTCAAGCTGTCCGGCGGCAATCCCGGCCGCTACACCGTGACCTGCAATGGTCGCGCCTTGCCCTTGGCGGATGTCGGGGGCGGTCAGGCCGTGGCGGGGGTGCGCTACAAGGCCTGGCAACCGGCGACCGCGATGCATCCGGTGCTGCGCATCGACGCGCCCCTGACGTTTGACATCTATGATACCTGGTCGAACCGGGCGCTTGGCGGCTGCACCTATCACGTCAAGCACCCCGGCGGGCGCAGCTACGACACCTTTCCGATCAACGGCAACGAGGCCGAGGCGCGCAGGCTGGCCCGGTTCCAGCCCTTTGGTCATACGGGAGGTTTCTATACGCCTGCCTCGGAACGTGTCTCGAATGAGTTCCCGATGACACTTGACCTCCGCCGCCCCATCGGGCTCTAACCGATGAGCCCTGATGATCGCAAACATCCTGCAAAACCTGTCATGCCGACTTCCGGCAAGGCGGGTGCAGGGGCCGCGTCGGGGCCAGAGGAGCGGGCGGGTTTGGACAAGCTGAAAGCGGAAGCCGGCAAGGGCGAGGCGACGAATGCCGTGGCCGGTAAGCCGGGTACCGGCCTGCCGGGATCTGCGAAGTCTGACCCCGGGAAGTCTGACCCCGGGAAGTCTGCGCCGGGCTGGGCCGAGATTGTCCGGACCGAAGCCGAAAAGGCTGCAGCGGAAAAGGTCGCTGAAAAGCTTGCCGCGGAACATGCCAAGGTCGCCAGACTGGCGCAGGCTCTTAAGACGTACAGGCCGCTGACCGCTACGCCGGATGAAATGGTCGACGACACCGGCACATTGCGTCCGCTGTGGAGCGACTTTGCCAAGGCCTTTGCCGAGCTTACACCGGAAGACATCGACCGCCGCACCGCAAGAGCCGAGCAGTATCTGCGCGACTCCGGCGTGTTCTACCGCCAATACGGCGGCGGTGAATCCGTCGAACGGCCTTGGCCCCTGTCGCCCATCCCGGTGCTGATCGCGGAATCCGATTGGGAGACGCTGGTCCCCGGCCTGATCCAGCGCGCCGAACTGCTTGAGGCGCTGATGGCCGACCTGTACGGCGAAAACCGTCTGGTCGAGGGCGGGCATCTGCCGCCCAGCCTGATCACCGCCAACCCCGAATGGCTGCGGCCCATGGTCGGCATCACCCCGCAGTCCGGTCACTACCTGCATTTTCTGGCCTTCGAGATTGGCCGTGGCCCGGATGGCCAATGGTGGGTGCTGGCCGATCGCACCCAAGCGCCTTCGGGCGCGGGCTATGCCTTGGAAAACCGCGTCGCCACCTCGCGCGCGTTCAACGAGCTTTATGCGCAGGGTCACGTCCACCGCCTGGCGGGATTCTTCCGCGACTTCCGCGACGCGCTTCTGGGTCTGCGGCAGGACAGGGACGCCCGCGCCGCGATCCTGACACCGGGGCCCCTGAACGAGACCTATTACGAACACGCCTACATTGCCCGTTACCTTGGCATCACGCTGGTGCAGGGCGAGGATCTGGTGGTGGAAAACGGCCGCCTGATGGTGCGCACGGTTTCGGGGCTCAAGCCCGTCGATGTGCTGTGGCGGCGGCTGGACGGAAGCTACGCCGACCCGGTGGAGTTGAACGCGGCCTCTCGGCTTGGCACGCCGGGCATGGTTTCCGCCCTGCGGGCCAATGGGCTGACGATGGTCAACGCGTTAGGCTCTGGCATTCTGGAAACCCGGGCGCTGATGGCTTTCCTGCCCAGCCTTGCGCCCCGACTGGTCGGCGCGGCGCTGAAGCTGCCCAACATCGCGACATGGTGGTGCGGCGGGGCAGCGGAACGCGCCGAAGTGGCCGAGGCGCCCAAACGCATGCTGCTGTCCCCGGCCCTGGCCACCGGCCTGCCCTTTGACCGTCAGGAAGAGATCATTGCTGCCGCGACCCTGTCGGCCAAGGACCTGAAAGCCAAGCTGGAGGCCGAGGGCAGGGGGCTGGTGGCGCAAGAGGCCGTCACCCTGTCCACCACGCCGGCGCTGGTCGATGGCAAACTGGCGCCGCGCCCAATGACACTGCGCGTGTTTCTGGCGCGTACACCCGAGGGTTGGCAGGTCATGCCCGGCGGTTTCGCCCGCATCGGCTCCACCCCCGACCCCACGGCGATTGCCTTGCAGCGGGGCGGGACGGCGGCGGATGTCTGGATCGTCTCGCCCAAGGAAGTGCCCGCCGTCTCGATGGTGCCCACCGTCACGGGGCCATTCCGGCGCATGGGACCCGGGGCCTTGCCGTCGCGGGCGGCGGACAATCTGTTCTGGCTGGGCCGCTATATCGAGCGGACCGAAGGGCTGGTGCGCCTGCTGCGCGCCCGCAACATCCGGCTGGCAGAGACCGGGGCTGCGGCCGCGCCGATCCTTGCCGCGCTGCAACCCTTGTTCAAATCGCGCGGCATCGACCCGGTGCCGGGAATTCCGCCGGGCCTGTTGGACACGCTGGCGGCGGCGATTGCCAGCGCGGGGCAGGTGCGTGACCGCTTCTCGCCCGACGCTTGGCAGGCGCTGGTCGATATCAACAAGACCGCCCGCCGCATGGCCTTGCAGGTGACGGCAGGGGATGATGCCGCGCGTGCCTTGTCAGCCCTGCTGCGCAAACTGGCGGGCATTACCGGGCTTGTGCATGAAAACATGTACCGCTTCATGGGCTGGCGCTTCCTGACCATCGGCCGGTTGCATGAACGGGCCATGGGGATGACCGAAATCCTTGCCGTGCTGGCCGATGAAAAAGCCGCACCGGGTGCCTTGGACCTTGCCATCGAATTGGGCGACTCGGTCCTGACCCACCGCCGCCGCTTTACCGTGGCCACCTCGCGCGATACGGTCATCGACCTGCTGGCGCTGGACCCGATGAACCCCCGCTCTGTCCGCCACCAGATCGAGGCGCTGGACGAACAGGTCCGCATGCTGCCGGGGGCCGAGGAAAACGGTGTCCTCTCACCCCTCGCCCGCGCCATGCTGCGCTGCCAGACTGACCTTGCCACGCAAGAGCCAGAAACCCTGACCACCGCCGCGCTTTGGGCGTTCCGGGGCCAGGTGGCGGCGCTGTCGAACCTTGTCACAGAGGCGTACCTGCGCTGATGGAATATGATCTGCGCCTTGTGATCCGATATGACTTTGACCGGCCCACCGGGGCGGGGCGGCAATTGCTACGCATTCAGCCGGCCAGTATGGCTGCCCAGCAAATCGTGCTGTCCTGCGACATCGCCATCACCCCCGATCCCTCTGAACGGCGCGAGTTCACAGACTTTTTCGGCACAAAGGTGCTGGAAGTCGTCATGGCACCCGGTCTGACCAAATGCGAGATTGCGATGACCGCCAAGGTCGTCCGCCAGCCCTTGGGGCAGGAGCTGGACATGTCGCCCCCGCTTGACCGTCTGTGCGCGGAGCTGGAAGAGATCACCGAGATCGGCGCCACCTCGCCGCACCATTTCCTGTCCGCCTCGCCCCGCATCGCGCAGGACGCGGACATTGCCGCCTTTGCGCGGGATGCGGTGAAGGGGGCGCAAACCACAAGGGCTGCGATTGCCGCCGTCGGCAACGCGCTTCACAGGTACATGACCTTTGACGGCAAGGCGACCGAGGTCGACACGCCGCCCGCCGAGGCGTTCCGGCTGAAACGCGGCGTCTGTCAGGACTTTGCCCAGATCATGATCGCCGGCCTGCGCAGCCTTGGTATTCCTGCGGCCTATGTCGGTGGCTTCCTGCGCACCCTGCCGCCGCCCGGCAAACCGCGGCTGGAGGGGGCGGACGCCATGCATGCCTGGGTCCGGGCCTGGGCCGGGGCCGAGGCCGGCTGGCTCGACCATGACCCGACCAACGCGGTCTTCGCCGACACCGATCACATCTGCGTGGGACATGGCCGCGATTATGGCGACGTGGCCCCGGTCACCGGTGCCTTGCGGATGGATGGCGGGCAAAAGGGCAGCCACGCGGTCGATCTGATCGAGCGTCCGGCGGTCAGACGCCACGCCTAGCGGGAGGCTGCCACGGCTCTACCATAGGCTGCAGGTGACGCAGCGCCGCCTCACCCGCTCGGCGATTATCTTTGCCCCACTTGGCCTTGCCCCCCGAATCTCTGTAAGGTATGCGCTGTTGCCCGTCTGGTGGGCTTGCGGTTCGAGGGTCCGATGCAACATTACGAATACCGTGTGGTGCCAGCGCCGCGCAAAGGCGAAAAGGCCCGTGGTCTGAAAACCGGCGAAGAGCGGTTTGCTTTTGCGCTGACCGGGCTGATGAACCGCATGGGGGCGGAAGGCTGGGAATACCAGCGTGCCGATACCCTGCCGATGGATGAACGGGTGGGGCTGACCGGTTCGAAGACCTCGTTCCAGACGCTTCTGGTGTTCCGCCGTCTGGCCGAGGATCTTGGCAGCGAGGTGGTCGAGACCACGATGGGCCAATTGCGCCTGACCTCGCTTGAGCCGGGAACGGTTGGCTCTCCGCTGTTGGGGGCAGCAATCCAGCCGGTGGGGGCCGCCCCGGCCTTAGGCCCGGCCAACCCCGATCTTGCGGCGGAATAGTCAGGCCAGATCGGCCAGCGCCAGCGGCAAGGCTGCCGCGAAGGCCGCCATCGAAGGCTCATCCCCGATGCTGACCCGGATGCAGCGGTCCAGCGGCGCAATCCCGGGCATCCGCACAAAGATATCCCGGGCGATCAACGCCTTGAGCAGGGCGCGGGCATGGTCGCCATCGCCCAAGCAGTCCATCGTGACGAAGTTGGTGGCCGAGGGCAGGGGGCGCAATCCGTTATCGCGTGCGATCTGGCCCAGGTGCTGCCGCCCGGCCTCGGCCCATCGCCGCACCGCCTGCAGGTGAGCCTTGTCGCCAAGGGCTGCAATCCCTGCAGCCTGCACCACCCGCCCCACGCCGAAATGGTTGCGCACCTTGTCGAAGGCCTGCGCCAGATCGGGCGCCGCCAAGGCATAGCCCAACCGCAGCCCCGCCATGCCATGCGCCTTGGAGAAGGTGCGAAAGCGGATCACCCTTGGGTCATCGGCGGCCACCTGCGCCTCGGTCCCCTCGGGGGCCAGTTCGACATAGGCCTCGTCCAGCGCCAGAAGACAGCCGTCCGGCAGCGCCTCGATCATCTTGGAAATCACGGCGGCCGGATGATGGCTGCCCATCGGATTGTCGGGGTTGGCAAGATAGATCAACCGCGCCCCGGTCTGCCGGGCCAAGGCCACCAGCGCGTCGGGGTCCTCGAAATCTCCGGCATAGCGGGCGCGGTGCAGGGTGCCGCCAAAGCCCGCGACATGGAAGTTGAAGGTCGGATAGGCCCCAGCAGAGGTCACCACGCCATCACCCGGCGCGACCAGCAGCCGCACCAGCAGCCCCAACAGCGCGTCGATGCCCTCGCCCACCACGACATGGGCCGCGCTTACGCCATGATGCGCGGCAATCGCGGCCTTCAGGTCAAAGCATTCCGGATCGCCATACATCCAGACATCCTGCGCCGCCGCCCGCAGCGCCGCCACCGCAGCAGGAGAGGGGCCGAACAGGCATTCGTTCGCGCCAAGCCGGGCCGCGAAGGCCCGTCCACGCGCGCGTTCTTGTGTCTCGGGCCCGACAAAGGGCACGGTGGAGGGCAGGCTTGCCGCCAGGGGTGTCAGGATCGGTGGTGTCATGCCGCCAAATCTGCCTCGGAACCGCCGGTGGTTGCAATCCCCCCGGCGTGCGAAGTGTGACCTGTCTCAGTCCGGCGTGCCGTGCGGCCCCGTCAGTGCTTGTGGCCGTGGGTCAGCTTCAGGACATTCCATTCGCGCCAGACCAGCACGATCATGATCAGATCAAGCACGGTCAGCACCAGAAAGCCCAGACTGCCGAAGGTCAGGAATTCATGGAACTGATAGATCACGAAGCCTGCCAGCAGCGCCATCGCCCCCGGATAGGCCCACAGGATGCGCCGGGCCAGCATCAGAACCATCAGGAACTTGATCGCGCCATGGCCCAGAAGGTACAGCGCGTAAAAATGCTGATCGGTCACCGTGAACTTGGCAGCCAGCCCATGCACGACCTGCGCCATGTCGGCATCCGGATTGTCGGTCAGGTGATTGCGCAGTGCCCAACCGACAAAGTTCAGGATCGTGAGGTTCGGCGTGAACAGCAGGCCCAATCCGCCCAGACTCTCGCCTGCCGCGAACAGGCCTTTCAGGACGAGGCTCGCCTCGAACAGCCAGTGCAGTAGTTTCCCGAGCCGGCTGGTCGGATTGATCAACATGTCACCCTCGTTCCGCCCCCATCAGTCCTGGCCGCGGAACGGCTGAACATATTGCAGGGCCATATCCCACGGGAAGAATATCCAGGTATCCTGTGACACTTCCGTGATGTAGCTGTCGACCATCGGCTTGCCCGAGGGTTTTGCATAGACCGTGGCGAAATGCGCCTTGGGATATAGGCGGCGCACCAGTTCCAGCGTCTTGCCGGTATCGACCAGATCATCGACAATCAGAATGCCGGTGCCGTCGCCCATCAGCTCGGGCTGCGGGGCCTTGGTCACAATGGCTTCGGCCGCCTGCGACTGGTGAGAGTAGCTTTTCACGCTGATCGTATCGACCACGCGGATGTCCAACTCGCGGCTGACGATCATCGCCGGTACCAGCCCGCCGCGCGTGATGCCCACCACGGCGCGCCAGGCGCCATTGTCGGGGCCCTTGCCATCCAGCCGCCACGCCAGGGCGCGGGCATCCCGGTGGATCTGGTCCCAGCTGACGTGGAAGCCTTTTTCATGCGGCAAGCGGTCGATCATGGTATCCTCGGAAGGTTGTCAGAAAGCGGCGATCTTGATCCCCAGGAGAGCAAGCAATCCTCCCAGGGTGCGGTCAATCACCGTTTTCAAGCTGATATAGGCATGCCGCGCGCGGTTGAAAGAGAAAATCCGTGCGACGGCGGAATTCCACAGGGTTTCGTTCACAAAGACAACACACAGCAGGGCGGCATAGACCCAAGCCGGCGTACCCTGCGGCACGGTGCCCAGAAAGATCGCCGAAAACAGAACGGCGGGTTTGGGGTTGGACAACTGGGTCCACAGGCCCAGCCGGAAGGCGGCAAGGTCCCCCCGTGGCACCAGCGTCTCGGTGGAGGCGATCGGCTGATCCGCATCGCGCCACAGGCCCCAAGCCATCCACAACAAATACGCCGCCCCGCCCAGCCGCAACGCCCACAGCAGCGAGGGGGCCGCCTGAAACACCAGGTTCAGCCCGAACAGCGCCGCCGACGCCCAGACCACGCCGCCGACGCCAATGCCCGTCGCCACGAAGATCCCGGCCCGCAAACCCTCGGTCAAGCCGATGCGCGCCGACATCAGCACCGCAGGACCCGGGCTGAACGCCACCATCAGATGCATCAAGGCGACGGTCAGGAAGGCCGCGAGTGTCATTGCCCGTCTTTGCGCCCCGTCACCACGTCGATGTCCGGCGCGTCAACCGCCTTCATTCCGACGACGTGATAGCCCGCATCGACATGCAGATTCTCGCCTGTGGTCCCCGAGCCAAGGTCGGACAGCAGGTACAAGGCGGCCTTGCCGACCTCTTCCTGATCGACGTTGCGGCGCAGGGGCGAGTTCAGTTCATTCCACTTCATGATGTACCGGAAGTCGCCGATCCCGGACGCGGCCAGTGTCTTGATCGGCCCGGCAGAGATCGCGTTGACGCGGATGCCGTCCTTGCCCAGATCCTCGGCCAGATACTTGACCGAGGCTTCAAGGGCGGCCTTGGCAATGCCCATCACGTTGTAGTGCGGCATGACCTTTTCGGCCCCGTAGTAGGTCAGCGTCAGCAGGCTGCCACCGTCCGTCATCATCGCCGCAGCCCTGCGGCTGACGGAGGTGAAGGAATAGACCGAGATGTCCATCGTCATCGCAAAATTTGCCTTCGACGTGTCGACATAGCGGCCGCGCAACTCATTCTTGTCGGAAAAGCCGATGGCGTGGACCAGAAAGTCGATCTTGCCCCATTTTTCGGCCAGCCGGGCGAAAAGGGCATCGATAGACTCCTCGTTGCCGACGTCGCATTCCACCATCTCTGACATGCCGATCGACGCGATCAGCGGGTCGACGCGCTTTTTCAACGCCTCACCCTGATAGGAGAAGGCCATCTCGGCCCCGTGGTCCGCCAGTGTCTTGGCAATGCCCCAGGCAATCGATTTGTCGTTCGCCAGACCCATGATGAGCCCGCGCTTGCCTGCCATAAGTCCAGTTGACATTCGGTCTTCCCCAGCCACCCTATCCGCTGGACCCGGTGTAGGCGAAAGCTGTTGCTGCATCAAGGGCAGGGCTGACGTGAGGGAAGGAACCACGAATGGACAGAACAGGCATCTTTGCAGGGGATGACCCCTTTGCCTTGGCCAAGGCATGGTTGGCTGAAGCCGAAGCCACCGAGATCAACGATCCCAATGCCATGGCCCTCGCCACGGTGGACGAGGCGGGCCTGCCCAACGTCCGCATGGTGCTTCTGAAAGACATCGAGGATGCGGCTTTCGTGTTCTACACCAACTATGGATCAAAAAAGGCGCTCGAGGCCGAGGGCGCCGGCAAGGCGGCCTTCGTGATGCACTGGAAATCCCTGCGCCGGCAGATTCGCGTCCGTGGCCTGATCACGCGCGAGGAGGGGCCGCAGGCGGATGACTACTACGCCTCGCGCAGCCTGAAATCCCGCTTGGGGGCCTGGGCCAGCCAGCAATCACAGCCCCTCGCCTCGCGCGCCACGCTGATGGCCGAGGTGGCCAAGGTCACCCTGGTGCAGGGCCCCAACCCCAAGCGTCCGCCCTTCTGGGGCGGCTTGCGCATCACCCCGGTCGAGATCGAATTCTGGGCGGATGGCGCCTTCCGCCTGCATGACCGCTTCCGGTGGACACGGCCCGATTCTTCCAGCCCATGGTCGGTGGAACGCCTCAATCCATAAGGCAAGCTTTTTATCAACAGGTAAAAACTATTCCTTAGGATAGGACGTCGCCCCTTTCGCATCTTTGCCTCTTGCATGTTCGTTTTTGTTCGAGTCATGCATGTGCTTGCGAGACTTACACCGGAAAATACCGCGCATTATGGAAGACGAAGACAAGGCGCCCTTGGCCATTCAGGGACGGGTAAAATGGTTTGATCCCGGCAAGGGGTTTGGCTTCATCGTCGCCGATGAGGGCGGATCTGACATACTGCTTCACGCCAATGTGTTGCGGAATTTCGGGCAAAGCTCGGTCTCGGATGGCGCCGCGATCACGGTGAAGGTGCAAAAGACCCCGCGCGGCCAGCAGGCGGTCGAGGTGCTGGACATTGCCCCGCCACCCGGTGCGCAATTGAACCTGACGGAAGAAGACGGTGCGGTTCCAGAGGATTACACCGATCTGGCGCTGGAACCGGCGCGGGTGAAGTGGTTTGACAAGGACAAGGGATTCGGCTTTGCCAATGTTTTCGGGCGGTCGGAAGATGTGTTCGTTCACGTGGAAGTCTTAAGGGTGTCGGGTTTTGCCGACCTTCAGGCGGGCGAGGCGGTGTGCCTGCGCATCATGGAGGGCAAGCGGGGCCGGATGGCAGTGCAGGTGGTGTCATGGGAAGGTGCTTTGCGTCGCGGCTGATGGCTGTTGCGTTCATGATGGGGATGGCGGGCGCGGCCGATGCCGACTGTGCGCCGGACGCGGTGGATTTGCGCTGGACCGGCGGTCAGGCCCGCTTCTCGGTCGAGATTGCCGACACCGATGCCCTGCGCGAAAAGGGTCTGATGAACCGCGATCACATGGCCGCCTCGCAGGGGATGCTCTTTGTCTTCTCTGCGCCGGAACATGCGTTCTTCTGGATGAAGAACACGCTGATCCCGCTGGATATGGTCTTTGCCGACCAGACGGGCCGCGTGACCGTGGTGCACCCCAATGCAGTGCCGGGCGACCTTACGCCGATCGACGGTGGTCTTGGCGTAGAATATGTCCTTGAAATAAATGGCGGATTGGCGGCGCGCATGGGTATCGTGCCGGGTGCAGACCTGCGTGCGGCGCGGATTGATCCGGCCAAGGCAGCGTGGAGCTGCGCCAACTAGGCCAGCAATTGCGTCTGAATGCGCAGCAGGCGCTTTTCATCGGCGGCTAAACCCGCTAGGAAGCGACAAGGTACGGAGTGTAGCGCAGTCTGGTAGCGCATCTGGTTTGGGACCAGAGGGTCGGAGGTTCGAATCCTCTCACTCCGACCACCTTCCTCAAGGCCAAAGGGTCCACAAGGACCGGCGACGCGCGACCAAGGTCGGATCGGTCTTGGTGTCAGGTTGCAGGAATTGACAAGCGGCGCCATACGGCCCCAGACTTGCCCCGATCTCCCCAGACGCCATATTTGGGGAAAGGAGACGCCATGACCCTGTCCTTCCAGCACTCTTACGCCCGCGATCTGCCGGGCACTTATCTGCGCGATCGGCCTGCCGTGGCGCCCGCGCCGCGCCTTCTGGTGCTGAACGAGGCCCTGGTGCGTGATCTTGGGCTGGACATTCAGGACCTGGCCGACAATGCCGCCCTTTGGTTTTCCGGCGCAGCCTTGCCCGACGGGGCTGACCCGATTGCGCTGGCCTATGCCGGCCATCAGTTCGGCGGGTTTTCGGCGCAGTTGGGCGACGGGCGGGCGCATTTGCTGGGCGAACTGGTCACGCCGCGGGGACGCTTTGATCTGCAGCTCAAGGGCTCGGGCCGCACGCCGTTTTCGCGCGGTGGCGATGGCAAGGCGGCGGTCGGGCCGATGCTGCGTGAATACCTGATCTCTGAGGCGATGGCCGCGCTTGGCGTGCCCACCACGCGGTCCCTGGCGGTGGTGGCAACCGGCGAGGCGATCTGGCGCGACAGCGGCAAGCTTCCGGGGGCCGTTCTGGCGCGGATTGCGGCCAGCCACATCCGCGTCGGCACCTTCCAGTTCTTCGCGGCCCGGGGCGATACCGCGACCCTCAAGACTCTCACCGCCTATACCATCGCACGGCATTATCCCCATCTGGCCCCGGATGACGCGCTTGGCCTGTTTGACGCCGCAACCGCCCGTCAGGTCGATCTGATCGCCGCATGGATGGGCATGGGGTTCATCCATGGCGTGATGAACACGGACAACATGGCGCTGTCGGGCGAGACGATCGACTACGGCCCCTGCGCCTTCATGGAGGCCTATGCCCCGGGCACTGTCTTCTCCTCGATCGACCGGCAGGGACGCTATGCCTATGCCAACCAGCCGCAGATCCTCGCCTGGAACCTGTCGCGGCTGGCCGAGGCGCTGCTGCCGCTGATCGACCCTGATGAAAGCCGCGCGGTCGAGATTGCCAACGCCAGGCTGGACGCCATCGCCCCCGCCTATCGCAAGGCGTGGGAGGCCGTGATGCGCCGGAAGTTGGCCCTTTGCGAGGATGATCCTAAGGGCGGCGCGCTGGCTGATGCGTTCCTGCAGGCCATCACCGGCGCCGACTGGACCCTGTCGTTCCGCCGCCTCGCCGAGGCCGCCGAAGGGCGCGAGGCGGCATTGCTGGCACTGCTGCCGGATCCGGCCCCGCTGATGGCCTGGCTGCCGGCGTGGCGGTCGCGACTGGGGCCCGACGCCCCGGCCCGCCTGCGCGCCGCCAACCCGGCCCTCATCCCGCGCAATCACAAGGTCGAAGAGGCGCTGGACGCCGCGACCCTTGGCGATATGACCCCCTTCACCGCCCTTCTGGCCGCCCTCCGCACGCCCTTCGCCATCGATCAGGGCCGCGAGGGATTTGCCTTGCCGGCCCCGTCCGGCTTTGGCCCCTATGTTACCTTCTGCGGCACCTGACCCTTTCAGACTTGCACAAATATCCCCGCCGGAGGCTTCTGCGGCCCGACCAAGGCGTTGACGGCAGGGGCTTGCCTGGCGTCATATGGCGCCATGAACCCGCGCTCCGAGATCCATGACCGTCTGGCCGCCTCTTTGCGAGAGGCGCGCAAAGCGCGTGGCCTCAGCTTGGATGCGGTGGCCAAACTCTCGGGGGTCAGCCGCTCGATGGTCAGCCAGATCGAGCGTGGCGAATCCTCGCCCACCGTGGCCACGCTGTGGAATCTGACCCAAGCCCTGCAAGTCGATTTCGCCGGCCTGCTGGAGGGCCGCCCCGCCCCCGGCATCGAGGTGATGCGGGCCGATGCCGCCCCGATCATCGCCGGCCGCGGCCGCAATCTGGTGATCCGCATCCTGTCGCCTGCCGAAGCCGTCGGAGAGCACGAGATGTACGATCTGACCTTCGGTGCGGAGGGCGATCTGGTCAGCGATCCGCATTCTCCGGGCTGCCGTGAACAACTGACGGTGATCGAAGGGCAAATCCGCGTGATTTCCGGCGAGGAGGAAACCCGTCTTGGCCCCGGCGACACCGCCCGCTATCCCGCCGACCGCCCGCACGCGATCCACGCCGCGGCGGCGGCGCGGGCCATTCTGATCGTGCAGGACAGCTGATACCGCCGGGGGTTTCACACCCCCGGACCCCCGTGGGATATTTGGGCCTGAATGAAGGGGAAAGGTGTCCTGCATTACGGATGTGTATCCGTTATATTGACATACGCGTCCGTTTGCACGACATTCCGCTAAATTGGAGGAAATTCCGCCATGTCAGACATTTTTCTGGACCACCTGAAACAGACCCTCGCGGGGATCGAGGCCGAGGGCCTGATGAAGCGCGAACGGCTGATAGACGGCGCGCAGGGGGCGCGGATTTTGGTGGGCGGGCGAGAGATGCTCAACCTTTGTGCAAACAATTACATGGGGTTATCGGACGATCCTCGACTAATTTCTGCGGCCAAGGCGGCACTGGACAGCCACGGCTACGGCATGGCTTCGGTTCGGTTCATTTGCGGGACGCAAGGTTTGCACCGGCAGTTGGAGCAGCGGTTGGCAGAGTTTCTGCGGATGGAGGATTCGATTCTGTTCGCCGCCTGCTTTGATGCCAATGGCGCGGTGTTCGAACCCTTGCTGGGCGAGGCGGATGCGGTGGTCTCGGACAGTCTGAACCATGCCAGCATCATTGACGGGATCCGGCTGTGCAAGGCCCGGCGGTTTCGCTTTCAGAACAATGACATGGCGGACCTGGAGCGGCAGTTGCAGGCGGCGCGCGACGGGGGCGCGCGGTTTGTTCTGGTGGTGACGGACGGGGTTTTCTCGATGGACGGCACCTTTGCCAATCTGGGCGAAGTCAGCCGTCTGGCCACGGCCTATGGCGCTTTGGTCATGGTTGATGACTGCCATGCGACGGGGTTTGTCGGTCCGCAGGGCCGGGGCACTCCAGCGCGGGCAGGGGTGCAGGTGGACATTCTGACCGGGACACTCGGCAAGGCGTTGGGGGGGGCTTTGGGGGGGTATATCGCAGGGCCGCAGCCGGTGATTGACCTGCTGCGGCAGAGGGCACGGCCCTATCTGTTCTCCAACGCCCTGCCGCCGGTGGTGGTGGGGGCGGCGCTGGCGGCTTTGGATATTGTCGAAGCTGCCGACGATCTGCGCGCGCAACTGGTTGAGAATGCAGCGTATTGGCGCGCAGGGCTGGACGCCTTGGGCTTCCGTTTGCTGCCCGGCAGTCATCCGATCGTGCCGGTGATGATAGGCGAGGCGCCACTGGCGCAGGCTTTTGCGCGGGCTTTGGATGCGCGGGGTGTGATGGTCTCGGCTTTCTTCTTTCCGGTGGTGCCGCGCGGGCTGGCGCGGATCAGGACGCAGATGAATGCGGCGCTGACGCGGGACGATCTCGATTTCGGGCTGGAGGCCTTTGCGGATGCGGGGCGTGAGGTGGGGGTGCTGTCATGAAGGCTTTGGTCAAGGCTGCGGCAGAGGTGGGGCTTTGGGCGGAAGAGCGCCCGGTGCCCGACATCGGGCCGGAGGATGTGCTGATCCGGGTCAAGAAAACCGGCATCTGCGGCACCGACATTCACATCTGGAACTGGGACGAATGGGCTGCGAAGACGGTGCCGGTCGGGCTGGTGACGGGGCATGAGTTCGCGGGTGAGATTGTTGAGAAAGGCGCGTTGGTTCAAGGGCTTGAGATCGGGCAACGCTGCTCGGGCGAGGGGCATCTGATCGGCAAGCTGAGCCGCCAGAGCCGGGCCGGACGCTTCCACCTTGACCCTGCGACGCGAGGGATTGGCGTCAATGAACCGGGGGCCTTTGCGGAATATCTGCGGCTGCCGGCCTTCAACGTGGTGCCCTTGCCGGATGCGATTGATGATGACATCGGCGCGATCCTCGACCCTTTGGGCAATGCGGTGCATACGGCGTTGTCCTTCGATCTGGTGGGCGAGGATGTCCTGATCACAGGGGCCGGGCCGATCGGCATCATGGCGGCGGCGGTGGCACGCCATGTCGGGGCACGGCATGTGGTGATCACGGACGTCAATCCGGCGCGGCTGGAGCTTGCGGCGCAGGTCGCGGATGTGACGCCGGTGAATGTGGCCAAGGAAGACCTGCGCGCGGTGCAAGGCCGGCTCAAGATGGCGCAAGGCTTTGATATCGGGATGGAAATGTCTGGAAATCAGCAGGCGTTGGATCAGATGATCGACAGCCTGGTCATGGGCGGCAAGATCGCCATGCTGGGGATTCCGCCGGGGAAATCGCCGGTCGACTGGAGCCGGATCGTGTTCAAGGCGATCACCATCAAGGGCGTTTACGGGCGGGAGATCTTCGAGACCTGGTACAAGATGATCGCCATGCTGGAAAACGGGTTGGACGTTCGCAAGGTGATCACCCACCGCTTCAAGGCGGCGGACTTCGTGCAGGGGTTCGAGGTGATGCGCTCGGGACTGTCCGGCAAGGTCGTGCTGGACTGGACCTGAACAAATCGAGCGCTTCGCGCAAGCCTTTTGTCTCGCCTCTGGCCTGCGGCCAACCGGCTCGGACGCTGCGCTCCGCGGGGAGTATTTGGGAAGAAGCAAGCCGCAAGTGCTTCTTTCCATTGCTCCTTTGGAAATACTCTCGGGGGGTGAAGCCGAAGGCGAGGGGGGCAGACGGCCCCCCTTCTTAGGTCAGGGCACCGTCGGCGGCGATGCGGGTCTTGCCGCCGAGGTAGGGGTGCAGTGCGACCGGCAGGTCGACCGAGCCGTCGGCCTGCTGGCCGTTTTCCAGCACCGCGATCAGGCAGCGGCCGACGGCGAGGCCGGAGCCGTTCAGGGTGGCCACGAACTCGGGCTTGCCGCCGGCGCTGCGGCAGCGGGCGTTCATGCGGCGGGCCTGGAAGGTGCCGCAGGTGCTGACCGAGCTGATTTCACGGTATTTGTTCTGGCCGGGCAGCCAGACTTCCAGGTCGTGGGTCTTTTGCGCGCCAAAGCCCATGTCACCGGTGCACAGCACGATGGTGCGGTAGGGCAGGCCCAGTTTTTCCAGGATCGCTTCGGCGCATTTCGTCATGCGGTCGTGTTCGGCCAGCGCGGTTTCGGGGCTGCAGATCGTCACCATCTCGACCTTCTCGAACTGGTGCTGGCGCAGCATGCCGGTGGTGTCCTTGCCCGAGCTTCCGGCCTCGCTCCGGAAGCATTGGGTATGGGCGGTCATCCGGATAGGCAGTTGATTTACCTCAAGAATATCGCCCGCGACCGAGTTGGTCAGGGTGACTTCCGAGGTGGGGATCAGCCACCAGCCATTGGTGGTCTGATAGCTGTCCTCGGCGAATTTCGGCAACTGGTTGGTGCCGTACATCGCCTCTTCCTTGACCAGAACCGGGGTCCAGGTTTCCACAAGGCCGTGTGCTTCGACGTGGGTGTCGAGCATCAGTTGCGCCAGGGCGCGGTGGACGCGGGTCACGGCACCTTTGAGCACGACAAAGCGGCTGCCCGACAGTTTGGCCGCGGTGGCGAAATCCATGTTGGGCGCTATGCCCTTGATATCGAAGTGTTCCTTTGGCGTGAAGTCGAAGTTCTTGGGGTTGCCCCAGCGGTGGATCTCGACATTGTCCGCCTCGTCGCGGCCGGTTGGCACTTCGTCGAGCGGCAGGTTGGGGATGGTCAGCAGGAGGTTGCGCAGGGCGGCATCCTCGGCGGCGGCTTCTTCGGTAAGGCGTTGAATTTCGGCCTTTTTCTCTGTCACCAGGGCGCGCAGGCGGTCGAATTCGGCGTCATCGCCACGGGCCTTGGCGGCGCCAACCTCTTTGGAGGCGCGGTTTTGGTCGGCGGTGGCGGTTTCGGCGGCGAGGATCTTGGCCCGGCGGTCTTCATCCAGCGCCAGCACCTGAGAGGACAGGCCCGACAGTCCACGGCGCGAGAGGGCCGCGTCGAAGGCGGCGGGGTTTTCACGGATGGCGCGGATGTCGTGCATGATGGCTACCTTCTAGTGGCATATGCGCCCCATATGCCCGATCCTGCGGTGTTGGAAAAGCCAAGAATGCCGCGTCATTTTGCTGTCGTTTGCCCGCAGGGTTTGCGTAGGGTTTTTGTAGCTACAGTGCGTTCGGTGGCTTTGCAGGGTCTTCACCTTGAAAAGCGCGGGTCAAGGCGACATCTGCGGGGGGCAGGCGGGGTCCTTTGCCCGTCTTGGGCCTGCCTTGCACCTGCCCCCCCGAGGCTATAGGGTGCGGCAAAATTTCCGGGTGGCTGGCGCCGTCCCGGACGTATGACCTTGACCGAAAGGACGACCGATGTTCGTGACTGCCGCTTTTGCTGACACCGCTGCGCCGATGGGGGCTGCCGGCTCCAGCATTGCTTCCTTCCTGCCGCTGGTCGTGATTTTCGGGATCATGTACATGCTGGTGCTGCGGCCGCAGCAGAAGAAGATGAAAGACCTGAAGGCGATGGTCGAGGCCGTGCGCCGGGGCGATCAGGTGCTGACCGGCGGTGGCATCATCGGCAAGGTCACCAAGGTGGGCGACGATGGCGTGCTGGAGGTCGAGATTGCCGAGGGCGTCAAGGTCAAGATCGCCAAGCATACGATCACGCAAGTGATGTCCAAGACCGAACCCGCGGCGTCCTGAGACCGACATGCAGCTGGAAACCCCTCTTTGGAAGCGCGTGCTGATCTGGGCCGTCGTGGTCGTCGGTCTGGTGATGGCGGCGCCGAACCTGTTTTACACCCGGGTTGAAACCCATAACGACGCGCTGACGGCGATTGCCAAGGCGGAAAAGCTGGGGCAGGCGGCGACGCCGGAGCAGCAGGCGGCGGCGGATCAGTGGCCGTCCTGGGCCCCGTCCTCCCTCGTCAATCTGGGCCTTGACCTGCGCGGCGGGGCGCATCTGTTGGCAGAGGTCCAGTTGACCGATGTGTACAAGCAGCGGATGGACGCCTTCTGGCCTGAGGCGCGCGACGCCCTGAAGGACGTGCGCGATGCGACCGGGCCGGTCAAGCGCAAGCCGTCGCCCGATGGCACGCTGACGATCACGGTCACCAATCCCGATGGCATGGCGGCAGCACTGGCCAAGGTGCAGAGCCTGACCTCGAACGTGGTCAGCCTGACCGGGGCGGGGCAGAAGGACATGAATGTCGTGGCCAATGGTCAGGACATCGTGGTGACGCTGTCGGATGCCGAGAAGGCTGCGACCGACAACCGGACCATGCAGCAAAGCCTTGAAATCATCCGTCGCCGGGTTGACGCGGCGGGCACGCGCGAACCGTCGATCCAGCGGCAGGGGGCCGACCGGATCCTGATCGAGGTGCCCGGCGTAGGCTCGGCCGAGGAACTGAAGAAGATCATCGGCACCACGGCGAAGCTGACCTTCAACACCGTGGTCAGCACGACGACCGACAAGACCGCGGCGCCGGGCCTGGGCAATCTGCTGCTGCCTTCGGCCGACCGGCCGGGCGAGTTTCTGGTGGTGGAAGAAGCGCCGGTTGTGACGGGCGACGATCTGGTGGATGCGCAGCCCAGCTTTGACCAGAACGGGCGGCCTGCCGTCAGCTTCCGGTTCAACACCACCGGGGCGCGCAAGTTTGGCGTCTATACCGGTGCGCATGTCGGCGAGCCCTTTGCCATCGTGCTGGACAATCAGGTGATTTCCGCCCCGACCATCCAGACCGCCATCACCGGCGGGTCCGGCATCATCACGGGCAACTTCACGGTGGAAGCCTCGACCAATCTGGCGGTGCTGTTGCGGGCGGGGGCCTTGCCTGCGACGATGTCCTTCCTGGAAGAGCGCACCGTGGGTCCGGAACTGGGGCAGGATTCGATTGACGCGGGCAAGGTGGCGGCTGTGGTCGGCATGGTGCTGGTGGGCGCCTTCATGTTGGCCAGCTATGGTCTGTTCGGCTTCATCGCCGATGTGGTGCTGGTCTTGAGCATGGGGATCATCTTCGGCGTTCTGTCGATGATTGGCGGCACGCTGACGCTGCCGGGGATCGCCGGCCTGGTGCTGACCATCGGGACGGCGGTCGATGCCAACGTGCTGGTGTTCGAACGCATCCGCGAGGAATTGCGCCACGCCAAGACGCCGGCGCGGGCGATCGAGCTGGGCTATGAGCGGGCGATGTCGGCGATTGTCGATGCCAACGTCACCACGTTGATCACGGCGATCGTGCTGTACTTCTTTGGCGCCGGTCCGGTGCGCGGCTTTGCCGTGGCATTGGGGATCGGCATCATCACCTCGGTCTTCGCGGCGCTGTATGTGACGCGGCTGATCATCCAATTGTGGTTCAACTGGCGCAAGCCCAAGACCCTGATCGTGTGAGGAGAACCATCATGGCATGGCGTTTGCGACTGGCACCGGAACACACGACCTTCGACTTCTTCAAGCATCAGTGGCTGACCTTTGGCGGGTCGATGTTCCTGATGGTGGCCTCGTTCGTCCTGTGGGGCGTCATGGGGCTGAACTTCGGCATCGACTTCAAGGGCGGCACCACGCTGCGCACCGATTCGACGACGGTGATCGACACGGCGCTGTACCGCTCGACCCTGGAGGGGCTGAAGCTGGGCGATGTGGCGATCAACGAGGTCTTCGACCCCTCGTTCCGGGCCGATCAGCATGTGGCGGCGATCCGGCTGTCGGCCCCCAAGGGGGCCGATCAGATCGACGCTGATGGCATGGCCAAGGTCAAGGCCGCGCTGACGGCGGTGGACCCCAACATCAAGTTCATCTCGGAGGAAACCGTCGGGCCGAAGGTGTCGAGCGAGCTGGTCTGGTCGTCGATCAAGGCGCTGGCCTTCACCTCGTTCGGGATCATGGCCTATATCTGGCTGCGGTTCGAATGGCAGTTCGCGCTGGGCGGCGTGCTGGCGCTGCTGCATGACGTATTCATCACGGTGGGGGTCTTTGCGCTGTTCCAGATCAAGTTCGATCTGACCATCGTGGCGGCACTGCTGACCATCCTGGGCTATTCGATCAACGACACGGTCGTGGTGTTTGAC
This sequence comes from Stagnihabitans sp., assembly GCF_964946895.1. Taxonomy (NCBI): domain Bacteria; kingdom Pseudomonadati; phylum Pseudomonadota; class Alphaproteobacteria; order Rhodobacterales; family Paracoccaceae; genus Stagnihabitans; species Stagnihabitans sp. The sequence goes on from NZ_CBBQHX010000005.1 coordinate 186,046, forward strand.
CGGCTGCGGGAGAACCTGATCAAGTACAAGACCATGCCGCTGAAGGATGTGATGAACCTGTCGGTGAACGAGACCCTGAGCCGGACGCTGGCCACCTCGTTGACCACGCTGATCGCGGTGGGGTCGATGCTGGTGCTGGGCGGCGACGTGATCCGCGGCTTCAGCTTCGCCATCTTCATCGGGATCATTCTGGGCACCTATTCCTCGGTCTATGTCGCCAAGAACCTTGTGCTGTTCCTGGGGCTGGACCGGACCGACAAGCCGAAAGCCACCGGCAAGGGTGCGGACCACGAGTTCGCCAATATCGATGCCTGACATCCGGTTGACCGAGATCAGCTATGGTTCGGCCCTGGCCATCGAAGGCTATGGGCCGGGCTTTTTCCGGGTGGGCAAGCATGTGCTGCGCGGGGCCTGTCTGGTGACGCCTTGGGATGCCGGACCCTGGGGCGGCCTGGGGGACTGGGAGGTTCCCTTGACGCTGCAGGGCAAGATCGACGTGCTGATCGTGGGGACCGGCGCGGAGATCGCCCATATCCCGTTGGAGTTCCGCCGCGCCTTTGACGAGGTGGGGATCGGGGTCGAGGTGATGAACTCGCCCGCGGCGGCGCGGACCTATAACGTGCTGTTGGGCGAAGGGCGGCGCATCGCCGTGTGTCTGACGCCGGTCTGATCGGTGTCGTCTGGCCGAGCGGTGTCAGGGGAGCCGAGCGGTGTCGGGGGGCGGTTGAGTGTCGGGGGGCAGTTCGCAGGGTGGCCCGCGTCTCAGGCTCCCACGGGAGCCCTCGGCGCGGGCGCGGAGGGGCCAGCCCCTCCGCCCCTCCCGTGCTGGAAGGGCTGTCTGCCCTTCCAGACCATCCCGAGGATATTTCTGCACAAGTGAAGCGGCAGGGGCGGCTTAGGCGTGGCGTTCGCGCCAGTGGTCCTGGGCTTGCAGATACCAATAGGTCAGTTGGGCTGCCGCGAGGCCAAGGGGCCCGCCGGCGTGGTCAAGCCCCCAGGGTGCAAACATCTTGAGGCGGTCGGATTGCTGCAGGATGGCTTCGGCCAGAACCTTGCCGGCCATGGCGGTGGTGTTGAGGCCGTGGCCGCCGAAGGCGGTGATGTGCCAGACCCCGGGCTGCAGGAGCCCGATTTGCGGCATCAGGTGGCGGGCATAGGCCATGAGGCCGGACCAGGCCAGCTCGGTCTTGAGGGGGGCCAGCTGGGGGTAGACGTTCAGCATGGCCTTGCGCAGCTCTTGCGCGACACCTTGCGCGGAGGCGGCGCGGGTGGTGATGCGGCCCCCCCAGAGGAGACGCCGGCCGCCCTCGACCAGGCGGTAGTAGTCGGAGGCGCGGCGGTCGTCGAGGACGGCGGCGCGGGTCTTGATGGTCTGCGCCAGCAGGTCGGGCGCGGGTTCGGTCAGCATCATGTAGGTGGCGATGGGCAGGACGGCGCGCTTGAGGCGCGGGATCAGCGGGCCGGTGTAGCCGCCGGTGGCGAAGATGGCCCGTTGGGCGGTGACATGACCTTCGGGCGTGCGGATGCGCTTTTGCGGGCCAAGGTCGACGCCGGTGGCCGGGGTCTGTTCGTAGATCGTGCCGCCGAGGCGTTCCACCTCGCGCGCGAGGCCGCGCAGGTAGTTCAGCGGGTGGATGTGGAAGGCCTGATCGTCGGCCAGACCGTGCCGGTAGCGGGTGGTCGACAGGCGGGACTGGATGGCATCGCGCGATAGGTAGGTGAAGCCATAGCCGTAGTCGCGCTGGAACTCTGCGGCATAGGCATGCAGGTCTTGCACGGCATCGAAGCGGCGCAGGTTCAGGAGGCCGGGGATCGGATCGGCCTCGGTGATGTCCAGGGTCTGGATGTGGGCGCGCAGGCGCTGGACGCCTTCGATGGTCAGGCGGTGCAGGGCGCGGGCGCGGTCGGGGCCGACGCGGGCCGCAATCGCCTCGCTACCGCAGGCGAAGGCGGGGGAGACGATGCCGCCGTTGCGGCCTGATGCGCCGAAGCCGATGGATTGGGATTCAAGCACGGTGACCTTGACGCCCTCACGCGCGAGTTCCAGTGCGGTGGTCAGGCCTGCAAGGCCGCCGCCGATCAGGACGGTGTCGGTGTCATGATTGCCTTGCAAGGGGGGCCGGGTGGTGAGGTCGGTGCGGGTCTGGGCGTAGAAGGTCTGCGGGTACATCAGGCGTCAAGCTCGATCCAGGTTGGCACGTGGTCGGAGGGCTTGTCGCGCCCGCGCACGGCTTTGTCGATGCCGGACTCTTGCAGAAGATCGGCGGCTTGCGGCGACAGGAGAAGGTGGTCGATGCGGATGCCGTTGTTGCGCTCCCACGCGCCGCGCTGGAAATCCCAGAAGGTGTAGAGGCCCGGGGCCGGGTGGCGGGCGCGGATGGCGTCGGTCAGGCCGAGGTTGAGGAGGCGCTGATAGGCCGCGCGGGTTTGCGGCAGGTAAAGCGCGTCGGCCAGCCAGTCCTTGGGGGTGGCGGCATCTTCGGCCTGCGGGATGACGTTGTAGTCGCCGCACAGGACAAGGGGTTCTTCCAGCGCGAGGAGGTCGCGGGTGCGCGACAGCATGCGGTCGAGCCAGTGGAGTTTGTAGTCGTATTTCGGGCCGGGGGCCGGGTTGCCGTTGGGCAGGTAGAGGGCGCAGACGCGGACGGGGCGTTTGCCCATCACGGTGGCCTCGATCCAGCGGGTTTGCTCATCGGCTTCGCCATCGGGGTTTTGGCCGGGCAGGCGGCGGGTGATGTCTTCGAGCGGCAGTTTGGAGAGGATGGCGACGCCGTGAAAGCCCTTCATGCCGTGGGTTTCGACCTGGTAGCCGAGGGATTCGAAGGGCTCGCGCGGGAAGGCCTCGTCCACGGATTTGATTTCCTGCAGGCAGGCGACATCGGGCTGGGCTTCGCGCAGCCAATCCAGCAGAGCCTCGGTCCGGGCTTTGATGCCGTTGATGTTGTAGGTGGCGATTTTCATATGGGCGGGCTCCTGATCCCGCCCTTGTTAGCGCGTCAGGCGGGGGCTGTCACCTGTGCGGCGGCGAGCCAGAGCGCATCGAGCGCGTCGATCGCGGCCACGTCGAAGCGGTGGGCTTCTTCCCAGTATCGGCCGGAGGGGACGTGGTAGTTGAGGGCTTCTTCCTTTGCCATGGCTTGGGCCGCGAGCGTTTCGTTGAAGGCGGCGGGTTGGGTCTGGGGCAGGGTGTCAGGCGTGGCGCGGGGGAAGACGAGGCGCGAGGGGCCGGTGGAGAGGTTGACCATGGCGCAGCCTTGTTGGGCCGCGAGGATCATCAGGCGGGCGGATTTCGCCTCCAGTGAGCGCAGGGTGATGTCGGGGCGCAGCGGGTCGGGGGTGCCGGTGCCGTAGAAATGCGTGTTGCCGGTGGCGGGGTAGTGCATGTCGCAGCCGAGGACCGCGATTACGCTTGGTTTCAGGGCGGCGAGCATCCAGTAGGCGGTGGTGAAGGCCATGGTGCCGCCGGCATAGACAAAGCCGCCGTAGAGGTTCTGGGTGGGAACGAAATCCTCTTGCAGGATCAGGCGCTGGTGGGGGGCCGGTGTTGGGCGGCGGTCTTCGGGGAAATCCCACGGGCAGCACAGATCGTCCCAATCGGGACGGATGCGCCAAGCGTTGTTGATGGTGACGATCCGGTCGAACGGCGCCCGGGACCAGTCGCGGGCCGCCACGGCATTGGGCGCCGAGCCGAGCATGAGGGTAATGGTCACAGGTATATCCTCCGGAATTGAGGTCCGAAGCTAGCGCGTCTGAACGCGAAGGCGAGGCTTCAGAGGGAAAAGGAGGTGCCGCAGCCGCAAGACGAGACGGCATTGGGGTTTTCAATGACGAACCGCGCGCCGATCAGTTCGGCGGTGAAGTCGATGGTGGCGTTGGACAGGTAGGGCAGCGAGACTTGATCCACGAGGACACGCTGGCCGTCCTTTTCGAGGATCAGGTCATCGGCGGCGGGGTCATCGAGCTTGATGTCGTATTGAAATCCCGAGCAGCCGCCGCCTTCGACCGCGACGCGCAGGGCTTTGGGCTGGCCGGTCAGGTGGGCGATTTCGGCCAGACGGGCGAAGGCGCGGTCGGTGACACGGGGCGGCAGGGTCAGGGTCATGCTGTGATCTCCTTGAAGCATCAAGATAGGCCTGTGGCGGGCGTTGTTCAAGGCGCGTGACGGGGCACGTGACGGGGCGCGTGACGGGGCACGATTTTTCTCCGAAAAATCCGGGGGAGGCAGAGGACGATTTTTCGACGAAAAATCGGGTGCCTCCGGCGGGAGTATTTGGGGAAGGCGCAAATCGGGTGTCGGGCGGCGGGCCTTTGGGGGGGGTGGGCAAGGACCGCACCGGGTGGAGATTGGGGTGCCAAAGTGGGGCAGAAGATTCTGGACCTGCTTGAAAGGTCGCGCTGGGGGGAAGACTGGGCGGAGGGGGGGCTGCGCATGGGGCTGGCACTGGGCGTCTGGCGCGGTATAACGGGGGAAATTCCGTCGTGAGGTCACATGCTTGCGCCTTTTGCCTGCCATCCGGATCAATCGCGTGGGCGGTTGCATGACGAGAAGCTGTCGTCGTTTCGCTCTCCGTTTCAGCGGGACCGCGACCGGATCATCCATTCCAGCGCCTTTCGGCGGCTGAAGCACAAGACGCAGGTCTTTGTCGAGCATGAGGGCGATTATTACCGCACGCGGCTGACCCATACGATCGAGGTGGCGCAGGTGGCTCGGACGATCTCGGGTGTGTTGGGGTTGAACACGGATCTGGCGGAGGCGGTGGCGCTGGCGCATGATCTGGGCCACACGCCGTTTGGCCATACCGGCGAGGATGCGATGGAGCGGTTGATGGCGCCCTATGGCGGCTTTGACCACAATGCGCAGGCCTTGCGGATCGTGACGCGGCTGGAGCGGCATTATGCGGATTTCGACGGGCTCAACCTGACATGGGAGACCTTGGAGGGGATTGCCAAGCACAATGGGCCGGTGCGCGGGCCCAATGCCGAAGAAAAGCATGCGGGGCCTTTGCCTTACGCTTTGGCGGAGGTGAATGCGGCTTGGGATCTGGAACTGGACACCCACGCCAGTGCGGAGGCGCAGGTGGCGGCGATTGCCGATGATGTGGCCTATAGCCACCATGATTTGCATGATGGGTTGCGGTCGGGGCTGTTTTCCGAGGCTGATCTGATGGAATTGCCGGTGACCGGGCCTGCCTTTGAGGAGGTGGACCGGCTGTATCCGGGCCTGGACAAGATGCGCCGTAGGCATGAGGCGCTGCGGCGGGTGTTTGGGCGGATGGTGGAGGATGTGATTGCGGTGGCGCAGAACCGGCTGTCCGCGGCGCAGCCGAAGTCTGTCGAGGAGATCCGGCACCTGGGGACGACGGTGATCCGCTTCTCCAAGCCCCTGTATCAGGAGTTGAAGGCGATCCGGTCGTTTCTGTTCACGCGGATGTACCGGGCCCCCTCGGTCATGAAGGAGCGGGCGCGGGTGACGCAGGTGGTGGATGGGCTGTTCCCGCTGTTTCTGGCCGATCCGGGGCTGTTGCCGGCGGAGTGGCAGGCGGATGTGGCGGTGGCGCGGGGGGATGCAGAACTGGCGCGGGTGGTGTGTGATTATGTGGCGGGGATGACGGACCGCTTTGCGCTTCAGGAGGGGGAGCGGTTGTTGGGTGGAAGCTTTGTCTCGCCGCTGTAGAGCGGGGGGCCAGCCCCCCGCGCCCCCCGGGATATTTGGGAACCGATGAATGAGACGCGCCGGTGTCAGGCGGTTCGGGTGGGTCAGGACTTCTTGAGCGCCGCCAGCCAGAAGGCCACCAGAGCCAGCGACAGGAGCATGTTCCAGGAGGCCATCGACAGGCCGAACATCTGCCAGGCCACCTGGTCGCATTTCACCACCGGGGCTGCGAAGATTTGGGCGGTGAGGTCTTTGGCCGATTGCTTGAGGTCCATGCTGGAGCCGCAGGTGGAGAGCCACCAGCGACGCTCTACCCCGGTGTGGTAGAACCCGTAGGCGGCGGAGGTGAAGGCGGCGGCGGCCCCGCAAAGGGGGAGCAGGCGGGCGAGGATGGTTTTGGGGATCAGGAGGGCCAGGAGGCCCAACCCCACGGCGGCGAAGTGGGGGTAGCGCTGCATCCAGCAGAGGTGGCAGGGCTGCAATCCGCCGATGTACTGGAAGGCATAGGCCGCGGCCAGGGCCGCGGCAGAGCCGCCCGCGGCGAGGAGGATCAGAAGGGTTCGCGACATTTGGACCTCAGATAAAGGATTTTGCCAGCCATAGCACGATGCCCAGAGCCAGCACGATCAGGGCTGCGGTGGCAAGGCGCTTCTGGATCAACTCTGCGATAGGTTCGCCCCAGCGTTGCAGCGCCCAGCCGAGCAGGAAGAACTTGACGCCGCGCGCCACCACGGCGGCGAGGATGAACAGCGGCAGGTTGAAGCCGATCGCCCCGGCGAGGATCGTCACCACCTTCATCGGCGGCAGGTGGGCCGCGCCGGAGGTGATCAGGAGGAGGAGAATGGTGCCGGTGCCGGTTTGGGCCTTGAGCGCCTCGAACGCGGGCATGGAGTGCCAGAAGTTCAGGATCGGGGCGGCGATGACATCGAACAGGAAATGGCCGATCATCCAGCCGAAGATGCCCCCCAGGACCGAGGCCACGGCGGCGATGGCGGCGTAGCGCATCGCCCGCTCTGGCCGGGTCAGGCACATGGGCAGGAAGATCACCTCGGCCGGCAGGGGAAAGACCGAACTTTCGACGAAGGCCACGATGGCAAGCGCGGCCTCGGCCCGGGGCGAGCGGGCTTCGGCCAGAAGGCGTTGGGTCAGACGTTCGAACATGGGCAGCCCCCAAGGTTAGCGGGGCTTTGGCGGCTTTGTGCGACAAGGTCAAGGCTTGAGCGGTGCGGGCTGTGCGCTCTAGGGTGGCCGGGTCAGGGTGGAGGTGGGGATGGAGTGGCGTGGGCGGCGGCAAAGCGGCAATATCGAGGACCGTCAGGGGCAGGGCGGCGGCGGCGGCGGACGCGGGCTGGGCATCGGCTCGGTTGGGGTGCTGGCGGTGGTGGTGGTGGGCTGGTTCTTCGGCATCGACCTGACCCCCTTGCTGAACGGCGGGGCCCTGCAGGGCAGCGGCCCGACCCGGCAGGCCGATCCTGCGGCCAGCGAATTTGTCGCGGTGACGCTGGGCGATACCGAAGACGTCTGGGCCAAGGTGTTTCAAGAGCAGGTCGGCCAGCCGTATCATCCGGTGACGCTGGTGCTTTATGCCGGGGTGACGGACTCGCCCTGCGGGGATGCCTCGGGGGCGACGGGGCCGTTTTATTGCCCGGGCGACCAGAAGGTCTATCTGGACACCGATTTCTTCAACACGCTGAGCCGCGACCTTGGGGCGAAGGGCGATTTCGCCAATGCCTATGTGGTGGCGCATGAGGTGGGCCATCATGTGCAGGACGAGTTGGGCATTTTGGGCAAGGCCAATGCGCTGCGCGCCAAGGTGTCGGCGGCGCAAGGCAACGCCATCTCTGTCCGGATCGAGCTGCAGGCCGATTGTTTTGCCGGGATCTGGGGCCGCGATGCCAAGACGCAGTTCGGCTCGATCGACCCCGGCGATTTCGAAGAGGCGATCAATGCCGCGCGCAAGATCGGCGATGACACCTTGCAACGCGGCGCGGGACAGACGCCGCGGCCCGACAGTTTCACCCACGGCACCTCGGCCCAGCGGGCGAAGTGGTTCCAGATCGGGCTCAATACAGGCCAGATCAGCGCCTGCGACACATTTTCCGTGAAAAACCCGTAAGTTTTGCGGACTTGCCCCCCCGTCGGGGCGTTGACGCCGCGGCGCAGGGGATTTAAACCCCCGGTCAGTGCGGGCGTGGCGGAATGGTAGACGCGGCAGACTCAAAATCTGCTATCGCAAGGTGTGTCGGTTCGAGTCCGACCGCCCGCACCAGACGATCTCACAGATGTGATGATCGCGGCGGCAAATCCCCCTGAACTTTGCGTGAACAGACTGCGGTGCAACTGCGGCGGTATCGTGATTTGGCGCCTTTCGGTCGGCGAGTGATTCGGGCAAGGTGAACGAAAGAGATCGGATTTCTGTCAAAGGTTGTGCAAATTCGTCGAAATTGGTGCGGAGCGGGAAACGCCCGGACCGGGAATTGGGCGACAATGCGGCGAAACTTTGGATCGTGCTTAATGCCCCCGATTGTTTCCAGTTGCACGACATGCGGCAGGTCTTGGCGGTGGAACCGGGCTGAAATCGGCCAAATTCTGCGGATTTTGCGGGGCCACGGTTTCCATTGCCGAAACAGAAGGGCTTTGGGCGGGTGAATTCGAGGGCGAGGCACTCTCCAAATGTGTAGGAGATGTGCACCTAAGAGTAGGTTCTGCCATTTTTTTACTTTTCGTAACCCTTAACGATAGGTATTCAGAAGGGGTCCTGTTCAAGAGGACAAAGGCCGTGGGGGCGGTCTGTAAGTGGTGTTGCACAGCATGGTGCGGGATAAGGGTTAAGGCTCGGTCGTTCATTTGGGATCTGCTTCCAATCTGCCGCGGCGACGTGATCGCTGGGGCTGAACCGAGAGCTCATACGTCTCGTATCGCAACGATCACAGGCAGTCCGGCGTCTGGCTCGGCTTGAAAAGGCCGTCGATGCCTGCGTCCGCACCTGGAGGCCGGCATCAGTCAGGAGAGGGGAAGCGGCGGGCTGCAAGGCTGTCGCTTTCGTTCATCGGAACCGGGGGATCGTCCTTCGGGGGTGGCGACGGAGCGGATGATGACGTGTGACGCGATGCAAGGGACCCCGATGGCCGCAAGCGGTGCGGCGCTGGTCTGCGGCTTGCGCGTCGTGCCGGGTCTGATGCGCGTCCCGTCCATCCACGCAACGCGGTAATGAGGGGACCAGTCATGAGCCAAGCCTATTTTTACATCGACACCCATGGCAATCACTGCACGGTCCAGCCGGATTGTGTCACTCAGCACAGCGACGGCTGCTGGTATGACGATCACGGCCACCAGTGCCATCCCGAGCTGGACGGCATCGTGCAGGGGACGGCGGGCAATGATCTGATCGACACCCATTACACCGGCGACCCGCAAGGCGACATGATCGACCACAACGACCAGATCCTGGCCGGGGCGCATGCCAATGATGACCTTGTCTATGCCTATGGCGGCAATGACACGGTTCTGGCGGGCGAGGGCAATGACCTTGTCTATGGCGGCGACGGCAATGACAGTCTGGACGGCGGCCACGGCAACGACACGCAATATGGCGACGCGGGCAATGACACCATCGTCGGCGGCGACGGCTGCAACCTGTCGGTTGGCGGTGCGGGCGATGACAGGTTTGTGGGCGGGGCGGGGTCGGACACCTTCTATGGTGGCACGGGTCAGGACAATCTGGACTACACCCATTCCGGCGCGGGCGTGACCGTCAACCTCAGCACCTTCGAGATCCATGGCGGCGATGCCAACGGCGACCAGATCGGCAGCGGGATCGACGGGGTCTACGGCTCGAATTTCGCCGACAGCCTGACCGGGTTTGATCAGCAGGGCACCGGCCCGGGCGATACCTTCACCAACGAATTCTACGGCAATGGCGGCAACGACACCATTTCGGGTCTGGGCGGCAATGATGTGCTGTTTGGCGGTGCCGATCAGGACCACGTTTATGGCGGCGCGGGCGATGACCATGTCTCTGGCGATGCCGGCAATGACGATCTGCATGGCGATGCGGGCAATGACACCGTCGATGGCGGCACCGGCAATGACTCGATTGACGGCGGCGCGGGCGCGGACCATTTGTCGGGCGGCGATGACGCCGACCATTTCAGCGGCGGCACCGCCGGCGATGTGGTGGATGGCGGCGAAGGTGGCTTTGACCACGACACGCTGGATCTGACCGGCGCGGGCCCGTTGCACATCATCTACGACCCGAACAACCATGAGAACGGCACGGTCGAGTTCCTTGACCCGACCGATCATCATGTCACCGGGACGATGACCTTCCAGAACATCGAATGTGTGATCCCCTGCTTTACCCCCGGCACGCTGATCGCGACGCCGCGCGGTGAAGTGCCGGTGGAAAGCCTGCGGCTGGGCGACCGGATCATCACCCGCGACAACGGCATGCAGGAAATCCGCTGGATGGGTCGCCGCGACATGACCTGGGCCGAGTTGAGTGCCGCGCCGCATCTGCGGCCGGTTCTGGTGCGCCAGGGTTCGCTGGGCAATGGCCTGCCAGAGCGTGACATGATGGTGTCGCCCAACCACCGCATGCTGGTCGCCAATGACCGCACGGCGCTGTATTTCGACGAGCATGAAGTGCTGGTCGCGGCCAAGCATCTGATCTCCTCAAAGGGGGTGCATTCGGTGGACTCGGCTGGGGTCAGCTACATCCACTTCATGTGCGACCGTCACGAGGTTGTGCTGTCGAACGGGGCCTGGACCGAAAGCTTCCAGCCTGGCGATATGACGCTGAAGGGGATGGGCAATGCGCAACGTTCGGAAATTTTCGAGCTTTTCCCGGAATTGAAGACGGAAAACGGATTGGAAAACTACATTTCGGCCCGCAAGACTTTGAAGAAGCACGAGGCGGCGCTGTTGGTGCGTTAGGATTTATGCAGCAGATCGGGGGCAGCCCCGGTCTTTGGGAAAGGAGGGCTTCGGCCCTCCTTTTTTCATGGTCTGTGGCCGCAATGGGGCAGGGCCGCGAAGCTGCCGCAATCGGGCGGCTTTGGCCGCAGAATGCCCGCAAACCTGACCCAATTCGGAAAGATTAATCTCGTATTCGTGTCGAACTTTGTCACGAGGTTCGAAAATGCCGGTCTATGGCGGTTCTGCGTCCAACGATTCCCTGGTGGGGGGCAATCCCTCGGATTCCATTTCGGGATTGGCGGGGGACGATACGCTGCTGGGCAATGGCGGCAATGACAGCCTGTATGGCGGCGATGGCAATGATCTGCTTTACGGCGGCACCGGCAACGACATTCTGGACGGTGGTGCGGGCAATGACACGCTGGAAGGCGGCAGCGGCCTGGACACGGTGACCGGCGGCGCGGGCGATGACACCTTCATTCTGACCGGCACCTTTGGCAATGACAGCCTGACCGGCGGCGAAACCGCCGAGACCTTTGGCGACCGGATCGACGCCAGCGCGCTGTCGGTGGGGGTCACGGTGACGCTGACCGGGTCCGAGGCGGGCACGGTCTTTGACGGCACCAGCCGGGCCAGCTTCACCCAGATCGAGGATTTCACCCTGACCGGGCAGAGTGATCTGTTCAACGGGGCCAATGCCACCCTGTCGGTCGATGTCGATGCAGGGGCGGGCAATGACACGCTGATCGGCAGTTCGGCGGCGGATACGCTGATCGGTGGGTTGGGGTCGGACAGCATCACCGCGGGCGATGGCAACGACACGGTCTATGACGAGTTCAGTAGCAATGCCGGCGCGGGCGGCGCCGATACGGTGGATCTGGGGGCGGGGGATGACACCTACATCGGCTCTGGCACCGGGGTTGCCGACAATGACCTGATCTATGGCGGCGACGGCAATGACACGATCGCAACCCAAGGCGGGATGGATACCGTCTATGGCGGGGCGGGCAATGACCGCATCACGCTGGGCAATGACACGCTGGCCAGCGCTGGCGACGCGGCCTATGGCGGCGATGGCGCCGACACCGTTCTGGGCGGCAACACCAATGACACGATCGACGGCGGCGCCGGGGGCGACAGCCTGTCGGGCGGTGGCGGCAATGACGTGCTGTATGGCGGCACCGGTGCGCCGATTGGCACGACCTATATCACCAACGGCACCTTCACCGCAGGCTCGGCCGGGTGGAGCGGCACGGATCTTGAGACGAACTACACCGAGAACGCCTATTTCTCCAACGGCTCGTCCAACAATGTGGCCGAGGTCGACGGGAATGCGGGTCAGATCACCGTCATGCAGCAAAGCTTTGATGTGTCGGGGGCGCAGACCGCGCAGCTGACCTTCCGGTCGGTGGTGCGGACAGCGGGCACGGTGGGGACGGATGGCTTCCGGGTCGACGTTCTGGATTCCTCGGGGAAGGTGATCGGCACGATGACGGTGCTGCCGGGGTCGAACACGACCTGGGCGAATTACAGCCTGAACTTCAGCTTCCCCGGGGCGGGCACCTATACGCTGCGCTTCACCGAGTTGGGCAACAATGACAGCCTTGGCGCGCTGGTCGATGACGTGCAGATCACCGCGACCTCGGCGGTGGCGGATGCCGGATCGGACACGATCAGCGGCGGCGATGGCAATGACACGCTGTACGGGCTGGCGGGCAACGACGTTTTGACCGGCGATGCGGGCAATGACCTGCTGTATGGCGGGGATGGCAATGACAGCCTGACCGGCGGGGATGGCAACGACACGCTGTATGGCGATGCCGGGAATGACACTCTGTCGGGCGATGTGGGGAATGACCTGCTGTATGGTGGGGATGGCAATGACAGCCTGTCGGGCGGGGATGGCAACGACACGCTGTATGGCGATGCCGGAAATGACACTCTGTCGGGCGATGCGGGCAATGACCTGCTGTACGGTGGCGACGGCAACGATGTGCTGGATGGCGGGGCGGGGGACGATACGCTGTCTGGCGATGCCGGGGATGACACGCTGACCGGGGGCGCAGGCAACGACGCGCTGTCTGGCGGCGATGGCAACGACCAGCTTTATGGCGGCGATGACGCAGATACGCTGTCGGGCGGGGCGGGCAATGACCTTTTGTCCGGGGATGCCGGGACGGACCTGCTGCATGGCGACGACGGCAATGATCAGATCTTCGGCGGGGCGGATGCGGACACGCTTTTTGGCGATGCGGGCAATGACAGTCTGAGCGGCGATGCCGGGGCGGATCAGCTTTACGGCGGCACCGGCGACGACCAGCTGTCCGGCGGGTCCGAGAATGACACGCTGTCAGGTGATGCGGGCAACGACAGTCTGGATGGCGGCACCGGGGCGGATTCCTTGGACGGTGGCGACGGCAATGACCATCTCGACGGTGGCACCGGCGATGACACGCTGTCGGGCGGGGCTGGCGATGACGTGCTGCATGGTGGCGACGGCAACGATGCCTTGTTTGGCGGCGATGGCAATGATGTGCTTTTTGCCGATGGCGGCACGGATCAGCTGTCGGGCGGGGCGGGCGATGACACGCTCTACGGCAACCAGTCCAACGAGCTGTTCACCGCCGAGGCGGGCCATGACCATGTCTATGGCGGCGATGGCAACGACACGTTCATCGGCGGCATTGGCGACACGGTGGACGGTGGAGCGGGCTTTCATGACACGCTGGACCTGTCGGCCTGGGGCTGGGCGCATACCAACATCCTGTACGACCCGCTGAACCCGCAAAGCGGCACGGTGGAGTTTCTGGATGCGCAGGGCCATGTGGTTGGCACGATGGATTTCTCCAATATCGAGAAGGTCTTGCCCTGTTTTACCCCAGGCACCCGGATCTTGACCGAGCGCGGCGAGGTGGCGGTACAGGATCTGGTGGCGGGGGACCGGGTTCAGACGCTGGACCATGGGGTGCAGGTGCTGCGCTGGGTGGGCCAGCGGGCGCTGTCGCTGGCTGATCTGATCGTGCAGCCGCGCCTGCGGCCGGTCAGGATTGCCGCCGGGGCGCTGGGTCTGGGCCTGCCGGAGCGCGACATGATGGTCTCGCCGCAGCACCGGATGCTGGTCGAGGGGGGGCGGGCCGAGATGCTGTTTGGCGAGGCCGAGGTTCTGGTGGCGGCAACGCATCTGACCGGGCTGGATGGGGTGGAGGAGGCGTTTCCCTATGGCGTGACCTATATCCACCTGCTGTTTGATGCCCATGAACTGGTGCGGGCCGATGGCACCTGGACCGAAAGTTTCCAACCGGCCGAGCGGACCCTGGCGGATATGGACGCCGACCAGCGGGCCGAGATTGCGGCGCTGTTTCCCGACCTGTCAGCGGGACTGTCCGGCTTTCCTGCGGCGCGGCTGACCTTGAAGGCTCATGAGGCGCGGGTGTTGCTGGCGGTCTGACGCCAGGCGGCCCAAGCCTCGGGCGTGTCAAGGTCGGTGAGGGCGTGGCTGTCGGGCAGGGCGATCAGCCGGACGCGCGCCTTGTGGGCCTGCAGGAGGGCGCGGGCGCCCTCGTCTCCGGTCAGGGCGGCGAAGGCGGGCAAGAGGTCAGGCGGGAAGATCACCGGATGGCCGGGGCTGCCGTCTGCGGCGGTGGCGCGCAGGATGGCGTCGGGGTGTTCGCTGGCGGCTGCAATCATCTGGCGCAGGTCGGCGCTGGTCAGGTCCGGCATATCGGCGGGCAGGATGAGGAGGCCGCCGCGCTGGGTTGCGGCGGCGGCCGCCCGCAGGGATGCCGAAAGGCCGCTGGCCGCGTCGGCGATTGTCAGGGTCTGCAGGGGCAGGTCGGCGAGGGCCCTGTGGCGGGCGGCGTCGTCAGGCCGCAGGGTGATCAGAACTTGGCCATGCGCGGCCAGAGCCCGTTGCGCGGTGCGGCGCAGCAGCGGGATGCCGTCGATTTCGGTCAGAAGCTTGTCCGTGCCGCGCATTCGGCGGGAGCTGCCGGCGGCGGGGATCAGGAGGGTCAGGTCTGACATCGGTGGCGCCCTTTGCGGGCGGAAGTGCAGAGAGTCTCAGATGCCCTGCACCCCCGTGGGATATGTCTTGGCACGGATCAGGCAAGGGGCCGCGCGCCGCCTGGCAGCGCGCGGCCCTATGGTTTAGGCGCGCATGCGGCCGCCATCGTCCCAAAGCGGCGCAAGGTGGACGCGGGCGGGGCGGCGCTGGCCGAGGATTTCAACCTCAAGTTCAAGGCCGTCAACGACGCGGTCGGCGGGGATGAAGCCTTGGGCCACCGATTTGCCGGTCCAGTGCGAGAAGCCGCCGGAGGTGCACCAGCCGACGACGTTGCCGTCCAGCCAGATCGGCTCCCAGGCGACCACGTCGGCGTCATCGACATCGACGACGATGGGGACGAGTTTGCGCGACGGGCGCTTGGCTTTTTCGGCCGAGGCGGCGGCCTTGCCGATCCAGTCAACGGGCTTGTTCCAGGCGATGAAGCGGTCAAGGCCGGTTTCCGCCGGGGTATAGTCGGGCGAGAATTCGCGGCCCCACGACCCGAACCATTTGTCCAGACGCAGGGACATCATCGCCCGCATGCCGAAGGCGCGCAGGCCAAGGTCGGCGCCGGCGGCGTTCAGGGTGTCCCAAAGCTGGCGGACCGACATGTGGTCGGTGAAAATCTCGTAGCCCAAGTCGGCGGTGTAGCTGACACGCTGGACGAGGCAGTTTGCCATGCCGACGGTCATCTTGCGGACGTCCATGAACTTGAACGCCTCTGCCGAGACATCCGAGCGGGTGACGCGGGCCAGCAGCTCGCGTGCCTTGGGGCCGGCGATCTGGAAGCCGGTGCGGGCGTCAGAGACGTTTTCGACCGTGACCCCGTCCATCGCATTCTGGTCGAACCAGCGCGAATGCCAGCCTTGCGCGCCGTAGCTGGCGGTCAGCTGGAATTCGGTTTCCGACAGGCACGAGACCGTGAAGTCACCGATGATCTTGCCGGAATGGGCAAGCATCGGGGTCAGCGACAGGCGGCCGGGTTTGGGGATGCGGCCGGCCATGATGCGGTCAAGCCAGGCGCGGGCGTTGGGGCCCTTCACCAGGTATTTGCCGAAGTTCTGCACCTCGTTGATGCCCACGCCTTCGCGGACGGCCATGACCTCTTGCCGGGTCGCCTCCCACGCGTTGGAGCGTTTGAAGGACGGCTCTTCATAGCGCGGCTCGCCGGGCAGGGCGTAGTAGTTCGGCACTTCCAGCCCGTATTGCTGGCCCCAGACGGCGTTCATCTTGTCGAACACCTCGTACATCGGGGTGGTGCGGAAGGGGCGGGCGGCCGGGCGTTCCTCGTTCGGGTAGCCGACCGAGAAGCGCATCTGGTAGTTCTCGATGACCTTCGGGACGGTGTATCCCGGAGAGGTCCAATTGCCGAAGCGGGCGACGTCGAAGCCGCGCGGGTCACGTTCAACCTCGCCGTGGATCATCCACTGCGCCAGCGCGAGGCCCATGCCGCCGCCTTGAGAGAAGCCGGCCATGACGGCGCAGGCGCTCCAATAGTTGCGCAGGCCGGGGACCGGGCCGATCAGCGGGTTGCCGTCGGGGGCAAAGGTGAAGGGGCCGTGGATGACGCGCTTGACGCCGGAGCGTTCCAGAACAGGGATGCGGCGGTAGGCGAAGTTGACCGAGTCTTCGATCTTGTCGAATTGCTCGTTCAGGAGTTCGTGGCCGAAGTTCCACGGCGTGCCATCGACCGACCAAGGCTCGCAGGGCTTTTCGTAGAAGCCGATGCACATGCCGCGGCCTTCCTGACGCAAGTAGAACTCGCCGCCCGGGTCCATGACATGGGGGAATTCCTTGCCGGTCTTCAGGATGTCCATGATTTCCGGGATGTCGTCGGTGACGATGTACTGGTGCGCCATCGGCAAGAGCGGCAGGTAGACGCCGGCCATGGCACCGACTTCACGGGCCCAGAGGCCGCCGGCGTTCACCAGATGCTCACACGTGATGGTGCCCTTTTCGGTGACGACTTCCCAGCCGTCCTTGGTGGGGTTGGTTTCCAGCACGCGGTTGTGCAGGATGATCTCGGCGCCGCCCATGCGGGCCGCTTTCGCATAGGCGTGGGTGGTGCCCGAGGGGTCAAGGTGGCCATCCAGCGGGTCATAAAGGCCGCCGAGGATGCCCTTGGTGTTGACCAGACCGTCGGTCAGCTTGTGGATTTCCTCGGGCGTCAGGATTTCGGTGTCCAGCCCCATGTAGCGGTGCTTGGCGCGTTCGGCTTTCAGCTGTTCAAACCGCGCCGCATTGTCGGCCAAGGTGACGCCGCCGACATGGTGCAGGCCGCAGGACATGCCGGTAATCGCCTCAAGCTCTTTGTACAGGCGGATCGTGTAGCCTTGCAGCGCGGCCATGTTGGTGTCGCCGTTGATCGTGTGGAAGCCGCCTGCCGCGTGCCAGGTGGAGCCCGAGGTCAGGTCGGACCGCTCGATCAGGGTCACGTCCGACCAGCCGAGTTTGGTCAGGTGATAGAGGACCGAGCAGCCGACGACGCCGCCGCCAATGACCACCACGCGGGTATGGGATTTCATGATCGTTCCTTTGAGGCCGAAGTTTGCGCCAGACAATACCGATGAAGCGGTGAAGTCACGTCAGATGGCGACATCGGGCGTCGCGGATAGGATTGTCGTGCGGGCTGCGTCCTTTGCACGGCGCTTGCCCCGTTAACCTGGTCTTCACCATTATCAACTTAAAGTTGCGGCAATGAATTCTTAACCAAGTCGAGGGGTCGGCATGTCGACGTTCAAGTTTTCCGAAGCGAACCTTGGGTTCTTTGGCTACACGCAGCTGGCGAATTATGTGGTCAGTCAGCGGGGCGACACCTCGACGACGCTGGATTGGAACACCGGCCTTGGCGCTTTGGATCCGACGCATTTTGCCGCCCATGTCACGCTGACCTATTCCGGCTATGCCAGCTATCAGGTCGAGGATGGCGTGGATGCCGGGCAGACCCGGGTGACGGCGGGCCTGCTGACCGAGGTGGCCTTTACCGATGCGGGCGGCGCGCTGCTTTTGGACATCAGCAATCTGTCGGTGCGGTTGCCGATCTTCATGGCGCAACTGCAGCAGGGCAATGCCTTCGCCGCGTGGCAGTTGCTGAGCCATTCCGGGGCGACCTTTGTCGGATCATCCTCGGCGGCGGGGCCGGGGCATGCGGGTACCGGTGACGTGATCGAGACGACGGCGGGCAATGACACGGTGACCGCCCTGGGTGGCGACGATTTCGTGCGCGATCATGGCGGAGCCGATGCCTACTTTGGCGGCAGCGGCTTTGACACGCTGGCCTATGACGGCTGGAACCTGACGCCGTGGCTGGTGACGCAGGGCCTCACGGTCAACCTTCTGCTGGGCACGATCCGGGGGCCGGACGGGCAGCTGGATACGGTGGCCGGGTTCGAGGCGATCACCGGCACCTTCATGAACGACACGATGCGCGGCAATGCCGGGGCCAACAAGTTCGAGGGGGGCGCGGGGGCGGATTATTTTGACGGGCGCGGCGGGCGCGATACGGTCAGCTATGCCGATGACGCGGGCATGGGCGGCACCGATGGCATCCGGGTCAACCTTGCGGCGGCGACAGTGCGCGATGGGTTTGGGTTTGTCGACAAGATCTACAATGTCGAGATCATCATCGGCACCGCCGTGCGGGACACCTTTTTCGACAACGGGGCCGACAACAGCTTTGACGGGGGGGCCGGCAATGACACGCTGCATTTCAGCGGCGGCGATGATCTGGGCCATGGCGGGGCCGGGGCCGATACCTTTGTCTTCGATGGCACGTTCGGCGATGATGTGGTCGACGACTTCTCGCTGGCGGAGGGGGATCACATCCGGATCAGCGGGGCGGTCAAGTTCAGCGATCTGCAGTTGAGCGACATTCTGACCGACGACGGCCCGGCTGCGCTGATCACCTTCGGCAACAACACGGTCACGCTGACCGGGGTTGCGGCGGCGTCGTTGCACGCCGCGGACTTCGGGTTGTGACGCGGGGCTCTGGCCTTGCAGCCAGAGCCCCTCCCTCATTTTTCCGGCAAAAGGCCGCGTGGGCTGAAGCGCAGCACCAAAAGCAGCGCCACGCCCAGCGTCAGAAGGCGGAACTGCGGGGCAATGTCGATCAGGTGGCTTTTCAAGGCGCCGTCCTGCATGTCGGCCGTCACGGCCCCCATCAGCAAGGGCCCGGCGTTGTCCACGATCAGCCACAGCCAGCCCACCAGAAGCCCCCCCAGAACCGAGCCCCAGTTGTTGCCCGATCCGCCCACGATCACCATGATCCAGATGAGGAAGGTGAAGCGCAGCGGCGTGTACTCGCCCGGCACCAGTTGACCCAGCATCGAGACATACATGGCCCCCGACATCCCCACCACGGCGGAACCGAGGATGAAGATGATCAGATGCTGGCGCTTGACGTCCTTGCCCATGGCGGCGGCAGACACCTCGTTGTCGCGGATGGCGCGCATCATGCGGCCCCAGGGCGAGTTCAAGGCGCGCTCCAGCAGCCAGATCAGGGCGCCCAGAACCAGCGCGAACATCACGATGTAGATGCCCTTGACGGCGAGGGTCGAGGCGGTGATCGGGCTTAAGCCCCAGTTGGCGCAGAAGGCCAGAAATCCGGGATTGGCCTGCATGTCAACTTCCAGCGGCACCGGCCAGGGACGCGGCAGGTTGATGAAGTTCTTCACCCCCCGCGCCATCCAGTCTTCGGACTTGACGGCGGTGATGACGATCTCGGCGATGCCAAGGGTGGCGATGGCCAGATAATCCTCGCGCAGGCCAAGGGCGATCTTGCCGATGGCCCAGGCCGCGATGGCGGCGAAAAGACCGCCCACCGGCCAGGCCCAGATCGAATTCAGGCCGAAGCCGCCAATGTTGCCATAGGTGGCGGAATCAAACCCCTCGATCGCGGTCACGGCGGGGTCGAAGATGGCGCGGTACAGGAAGAAGCCGCCGATCAGGATCACGGCAACCGCCAGATTGCGCAGCCGTCCGGCCGGCATCCGGCCCCAGGCCAGAACCGACAGAGCGATGACCGCCACCGCCGTCGCAAGCCCCAGGATCACCTGCCAGCCCGCCGACAGGAACACGCCGGGACCCGTGGCCGCGAAAGCCTGCGGCACCGGCGCGCCCGAGATGAAGACCACGGCCAACCCGCCCAGGGCAATGGAGCCGACGATGCCGGTGGAAAAGAGGCCGGCATAGCCCCATTGCATGTTGACCCCCAGCGCCATGATGGCGCTGAGAAGCCCAAGGATCAGGATGTTCAGGCTGACGTTCCACGACATCAGCAGGCCAGTCAGCACGTAAAGGCCGGCAACCCCGGCAAACAGATAGACCGCACGGGTGTTCATGTCATTTCCCCTTGTTGAACAGCCCATTGGGCATGAACAGCAGCACGATGATCAGGATCGAGAAGCTGACGGCGAATTTGTAGTCGGTCGACAAAAGCTGCATCAGGCTGTCGGGCGCCCAGCTGTCAGGAACAAGGTAGGTGATGACCTTCTTCCAGGCATAGGTGACCACAACCTCGGAAAAGGCCACGACAAAGCCGCCCGCAACCGCGCCCATCGGCGATCCAAGCCCGCCCACCACCGCCGAGGCGAAGATCGGCAGCAGAAGCGAGAAGTAGGTGAAGGGACGGAAGCTTTTGTCCAGCCCATAGAGCGTGCCTGCGATCACGGCGAGGGCTGCGGCGATGACCCAGGTGACCTGCACCACGCGGTCGGGATTGATGCCAGAGAGCAGCGCCAGATCCTCGTTGTCCGAAAAGGCCCGCATCGATTTGCCGGTGCGGGTCTTTTGCAGGAACCAGAACAAAGCGGCCATGGTCAGAAGGGCCGTGACCAGCGTGACGGCGGTGGTGCCTTTGATCGACAGCCCCTCGGCCAGCCCGGTCCAGTCCTTGAACTGCTGGGCCGAGATCAGGAAGCGGCCACCATCGGCGAAGTTCTGCTCCTCGGTGCCGATGATCATCCGGACCAGACCGTTCATGATGAACATGACGCCGGCCGAAACGATCACCAGAATGATCGGCTTGGCCTTCTGCCGGCGGTAGAACCGATAGACCATGCGGTCGGTGCCCAGAAGCAGAACCGAGGTGACGATGATGCCGAAGGGCAGGGCGAGAATGGCAGTGGGCAGGGGAGCAATCGAGATGCCCATGCTTTCAAACCACCAGGTGAACAGGATCACCACCATGGTGCCGAAGGCCATCGTATCGCCCCAAGCGAAGTTGGAGAACCGCAGGATGCCGAAGATCAGGGTGACGCCAAGAGCGCCCACTGCCAGCTGAGCGCCATACGAGGCGGCGGGCAGGATGACGAAGTTCAGCAGGGCGACAAGCGCGTTGAGGAAGTTCATGGCTCAGCCCCCCAGGAAGGTGCGGCGGACGTCGGGGTCGGCCAGAAGGGCCTCGCCGGTGTCGGTGTAGCGGTTGGCGCCTTGGACGAGGACATAGCCCTTGTCGGCGATGTTCAGGGCCTGGCGGGCGTTCTGTTCGACCATCAGGATCGAGATGCCAGACCGGGCGACCTCGATGATGCGGTCGAAGAGTTCGTCCATCACGATGGGGGAGACGCCGGCGGTGGGTTCGTCCAGCATCAGAAGCTGCGGCTGGGTCATCAGGGCGCGGCCGACGGCGACCTGCTGGCGCTGGCCGCCGGACAGTTCGCCCGCCGGCTGCAGGCGCTTGGTCTTCAGGATCGGGAACAGGTGGTAGACCTGCTCCAAAGTGCCCCGGATGTCATCGCGGCGCAGGAAGGCGCCCATTTCCAGATTCTCTTCCACCGTCATCGAGGTGAAGATGTTGTGGGTCTGCGGCACGAAGGCCATGCCCTTGGCGACGCGGTCTTGCGGTGACAGCTTGGTGATATCTTCGCCATTCAGCCGGACCTGGCCGCCGCGCAGTTTCAACATGCCGAAGACGGCTTTCATGGCGGTGGACTTACCCGCGCCATTGGGGCCGACGATCACGGCGATCTGGCCTTTTTCAACGGCGATGGTGCAGGCGTGCAGGATGTCGGTGGCGCCGTAGCCACCGGTCATCGCCTCGCCGATCAGGAAGGGTTCAGCCATGTGCGGCCTCCGAAACGGATTTTCTGCGAAAATCCTGAACACGAATTTTCGTACGAAAATTCGACGGGGCAATCTTCGCAGAAGATTGGAATGCAGGATTTTCGTAGAAAATCCGGGGGCTGCGGTCAGGCATTGGCCACCACCTTGTTCTTCAGGCCGGTGCCCAGATAGGCCTCGATCACGCGCTCGTCGTTCTTGACCTGATCGACGGTGCCCTTGGCCAGCACCTTGCCCTCGGCCATCACGATGACCGGGTCGCAGATGCGGGCGATGAAATCCATGTCGTGTTCGATAACGCAAAAGGTATAGCCGCGTTCCTTGTTCAGCCGCACGATGGCGTCGCCGATGGTGTTGAGAAGCGTGCGGTTCACACCCGCGCCGACCTCGTCCAGAAACACCACCTTGGCGTCGACCATCATGGTGCGACCCAGTTCGACCAGCTTCTTCTGGCCGCCAGAAATCATCCCGGCCTTTTCATCCGCGATATGAGAGATCGTCAGGAATTCAAGGACTTCATCGGCCTTCCTGCGCAGTTCCGCCTCTTGGCGGGCGATCAGGCCGCGCCGGAACCATGTGTTCCACAGCACCTCTCCGGCCTGGGCGGCGGGCACCATCATCAGGTTTTCCCGCACCGTCATCGACGAAAACTCATGCGCGATCTGGAAGGTCCGCAGCAGGCCCTTGGCAAACAACTGGTGCGGCTGCAGGCCGGTGACATCCTCGCCATCCATCAGCACGCGTCCCGATGTCGGCTTCAGCCGCCCGGCGATCACGTTGAACAGCGTGGTCTTGCCCGCTCCATTCGGCCCGATGAGCCCGGTGATGGAGCCTTTGGCGATTTCAATCGACGCGCCATCCACAGCGCGAAAGGCCCCAAAGTGCCGGTGAAGGTCCTCGACGACGATCATCTTTTCCCCTGTTCCCCCTGTGGCCCTTATGGGCTCTTGGGTCGTTTCGACATGGCAACGGCCCGAAGCATGACGCTTCGGGCCGCGCAGTATGATCTAGCAGGCGATCAACGATACTTCACGGTGACGAACTGGCCGCCCTTGATGTCGAACTGCTTGTAGCGGCCGGCGGATTCGCCCGGCCCGATCAGGGTCACGCCCGAAGCGCCATCATAGTCGATGGCCTTGCCTTGTGCGATCAGGTCTAGTGCCTTGCCCAGTTCGCCCGGCAGGATCTTGACGCCCGAGCCGTCCGCCGGCCCGTTGGCGATGTCCATGATCTTTTCCTTGTAGACCTTGGGATCGGACGAGCCTGCCGCGTTCATCGCCAGCATGATCAAAGCCGCAGCGTCATAGGATTCGCTGGCGTAGGGCGAAGAGGCGTCAAACGGCGTTGCGTTCTTCTTGCCGATGTCCAGCAGGATGGCTGCGCCGGGCGAGTCGGACGAGGCGACCTGGCCATAGGAGCCGTCGATCGACGCGCCGAAGTTCTTGGTCAGCGAGTCGCTCACCATGCCGCCGGGCAGTTCGAACTTCGAGAAGGCGCCGGTGTCGAGAGCTGCACGGATGATGCCCTTGCCGCCTTGGTCGACGTAGCCAGCCACGACGAGGATATCGCCGCCGGCTGCCGCCAGCGAAGCCACTTCAGCCGAGAAGTCGGACTTGGCGTCGTCATGCGGGATGTCGATGGTGACTTTGCCGCCGAGCTTGGTGAACGAGGTCGAGATCGCGTCCGCCAGACCCTTGCCGTAGTCCGAGTTGGAATAGGTCAGGGCGATCGACTTCACGCCGTGTTCTTGCAGGATCTGTGCGGCAACTTCGCCTTCGCGGGCGTCCGAGGGCGCGGTGCGGAAGAACAGGCCGTCGTCGTCCGCAGTGGACAGGGCGGGCGAGGTGGCCGAGGGCGAGATCATGACGATGCCGTTCGGACGCGCCACTTTTTGCAGGATGGCGCCGGTCACGCCAGAGCAGTCGCCGCCGATGATGCCCTTGACGCCGTCAGAGGTGACCATCTTTTCCGCAGCCGTCACGGCCACGTCGGCGCCGGTGCAGGTGGTGTCACCCGTCACGTCCGAGAAGGCGAACTTCGACTTGCCCGAAGCGTTCACTTCCGCAATCGCGGCTTCCGCAGCGTTCTTCATGTGGCCGGTCAGGGATTCAATCGGGCCGGTGAAGCCGAACAGGATACCCAGCTTGACGTCTTCCGCCGAAGCGGCCCCCGCGCAAAGTGCGACAGCAGCCGTCGCGAGCAGTAGTTTTTTCATTCTTATCTCCCATGTTGGATCGCAATCCTGACCAGAGCCTAGTGTGGCGCGGATGAAAAGAAAAGCGTCTCCTCCACCCGAAAAGGATGCACTTTTGGCCAGTCTGGCGCGGGTGACGTTGGGTCATTTGCGCAAGAGCGTGGCAAACGGGCGTCACAGAGGCAGAAGTCGTATGGGGCAGACCTTGACGCAGCGCCCCGCTATCGCCACCTATCAGCTCACGAACCCGTGTCCCGGGCGGCGATCCGTCCGGGGGGCTTTGAGGTTGAAAGGACGACGATGTCTTATCCCATGGCGGCTGCCCTGATCCTCGTTTCGGCTTTGGCCACACCGGCTGCGGCTGGTCCGCTGTTTGGCGCGATTGCCTTCTCGCCCTCTACCGGCAAAGTGGGGCTGGGCTACAATTTCGGCACCAAGGGCGAGGCTGCGACCGAAGCGGTCACGCAATGTGGCGTGGGCGATTGCGATGCCGTGGTGGTCTTTCCGAACTGCGGCGCGGTGGCTGTGGGTGACGGCTATGGCATGGGCTTTTCGGCCGACAAATCGGCCGCCAAGGCGGAAGAGACGGCGTTGGCCAATTGCTCGGGCTATACATCCAACTGCCTGATCGTTCAGTCCTACTGCAACGAAGGCTCGTAATCTGGCAGGGCAGGGGCAGATGGCCCGGTCTGCGGCGGGGGGCTGCGCGCTTGGCGCGCAGGCGTCTGGTGTCCGGTGGCGCTTTGCCAAGGCATGACCCGCGTCCGGGCTGCGGAAGGGTGCCATGACACCGCGTCAGGCCATCATCACGCTGTACAGCCGGCAAGGCGATTTCGCCGGCCGCTCGCCCCGGTCCGAGGCGGGATGGGGGCTGGTGTATGGCGGGACGGTCGTGATGGGCTGTCTGGCGCCCCTTGTGGCGGTGGTGGCGCCAAGGCTGTTTGGCATGGCACCCGATCCGTCCGGTGCAGCCTTGGCCTACATGGAGGTGATCGGGGCGATGGCCTTCTGGGCCTTGCTGACGGTCAAGCCGCTGGCAGCCCTGCTGGTCCGCCGCCTGCATGATCTCAACCGTCCGGCGATGGCGCTGGTGGTCGTGCTGATCCCGGTGGCGGGTCTGGTCGTACTGATCCTTTGGCTGTGCCAGCGCGGCACCCCGGGGCCCAACCGGTTTGGGCCCGACCCATTGGCCTAGATCGACAGCCGGCCCACGGTCGGCGGGGTGGGGGTGCCTTGCGTGCCACGTTCGCGGTAAGGCGTGGTGTTGTAGTGGCTGCGGTAGCATTTCGAGAAATGCGAGGGGCTGGCGAAGCCACAGGCCAGGGCGACGTTGATCACCGACATGTCCGTCTGCATCAACAGGTTGCGGGCCTTTTGCAGGCGCAGTTCCATGTAATAGCGCTTCGGGCTGCGGTTCAGATAGCGGCGGAACAGCCGTTCCAGCTGGCGCGTCGACATGCCGACCTCTTCGGCCAGATCGGCGGGCGACATCGGGTCCTCGATGTTGCCTTCCATCATCTGGATGACCTGGGACAGCTTGGGGTGACGGACGCCAATACGGGTCGGGATCGACAGGCGTTGAGTGTCCTGATCGGTCCTTGGGGTGGAATAGATCAGCTGGTCGGCCACCGTGTTGGCAACGTCTTCGCCATGATCTGCGGCGATGACCTTCAGCATCAGGTCGAGGGATGAGGTGCCGCCGGCGGTGGACCACCGGTTGCCGTCCATCACGAAGACCGACTTGGTCAGGACAACGTCTTCGAATTCCTCAAGGAAGCCATCCTGATTTTCCCAATGGATCGTCGCCTTCTTGCCATCCAAAAGCCCGGCCTTGGCCAGCGCATAGGCGCCGGTGCACAGGCCGCCGATGGTGGCGCCGCGCCGCGCCTCGCGCCGCAGCCAGTTCAGCACGGCCTTGGTGGCGGCCTTTTGCACGTCAATCCCGCCGCAAACCAGAAGGATGTCATCGCGCTCGATCTCTTCCAGACCCATGTCCAGCTTGAAGGAAGCGCCATTCGAACAGGTGGCAATGTCACCGCCCTCGCCCGCCAGCGCCCAAGTGTAGACCTTGTCCCCCACAACGCGATTGGCGATGCGCAGGGGTTCGATCGCCGAGGCGAAGGCCAGCATGGTGAATTTGTCCAGAAGCAGGAAAACAAAGCGCCGGGGCGCCTCGGGCTTCGAGGTCTGGGTGGCTTTGCGCGGTGCGGTGGACATGTTGCGACCTGACGTGTCGTTATTGACGCAAGGAAACAGGAAATTCTCCGCTCCGCAAGGGGTGAAGCGGGAAAATCACCCGCCTTTCGCCCTTTGCTTTCGGTGACGATTTCCTTATATCGCTGTGAAATTCTGACGTGAGGACCATGCAATGACCAAAGGCTGGACAAAAACCGACTGGCGCGCGAAGCCGCGGGTGCAAATGCCCGACTATCCCGATCAATCGGGACTGAAAGCGGTTGAGGCCCAGCTTGCGAAATATCCGCCGCTGGTCTTTGCCGGTGAAGCGCGCAAGCTGAAAAAGCAACTGGCGGCGGCGGCTGAGGGCAAGGCCTTCCTGTTGCAGGGCGGCGACTGTGCCGAGTCGTTCGCGGAATTCAGCGCCGATAACATCCGCGACACGTTCCGCGTCATGCTGCAGATGGCGGTCGTCTTGACCTATGGCGCCAAGGTGCCGGTCATCAAGGTAGGCCGGATGGCGGGGCAGTTCGCCAAGCCGCGCTCGACCCCGAACGAGACGGTCGGCGGCGTGGAATTGCCCTCCTACAAGGGCGACATCATCAACGGCTTCGACTTCACCGCAGCGGCGCGGATTCCCGATCCGCAGCGCATGTTGCAGGCTTACACGCAGTCGGCGGCGTCCTTGAACCTGCTGCGCGCCTTCTCGACCGGTGGGTTTGCCGACATTCATCGGGTTCACGCCTGGACGTTGGGCTTTGCCGAGCATGACAAGGCAGAGCGTTACCGCGCCCTGTCCAACCGCATCTCTGACGCGTTGGACTTCATGAACGCGGCGGGGATCACGTCGGACACCGCACCTTCGCTGGCGACGGTGGACTTCTACACCAGCCATGAGGCGCTGCTGCTGGAATATGAAGAGGCCCTGTGCCGCATCGATTCGATCACCGGGCAGCCGGTGGCCGGGTCGGGCCACATGATCTGGATCGGCGACCGCACCCGTCAGCCCGACGGCGCGCATGTCGAATTCGCCCGGGGCGTGCTGAATCCGATCGGCCTGAAGTGCGGACCGTCGACCACGGCGGAAGACCTGAAGGTGCTGATGGCCAAGCTGAACCCGGCCAACGAACCGGGCCGCCTGACCCTGATCGCCCGCTTCGGCGCCGGCAAGGTCGGTGATCACCTGCCGCGTCTGATCAAGACCGTGCAGGCGGAAGGCGCCAACGTGCTGTGGTCCTGTGACCCGATGCATGGCAACACGATCAAGGCGGCCTCGGGCTACAAGACGCGGCCGTTCGAATCGGTGCTGCGCGAAGTGCGCGAGTTCTTCGAGATCCACAACGCCCAAGGCACCATCCCGGGCGGCGTGCATTTCGAAATGACCGGCAAGGACGTGACCGAATGCACCGGTGGTTTGCGTGCGGTGACGGACGAGGATCTTTCGGACCGTTACCACACCGCCTGCGACCCGCGCCTGAACGCCAGCCAGTCGCTGGAACTGGCGTTTCTGGTATCGGAAGAGCTTTCGGCCCGCCGCGACGTGCAGCGCCGCGTGGCCCTGTAACCGCAGGGTTGTGATCGAGACAAGATGGAAAAAGGCCCCGCATCGAGCGGGGCCTTTTTCCTGTGGTGCCCGTCCTGCCGCGGCAGCCGGTCAGCCGCCGTCACCGATCAGCCCAGCGGCAGCGATGCCCGCCAAGCCTGCCGCCTCGTCATTGTCGGAATTGTCGCCCGAGATGCCGATGGCCCCCAGAATGGCCTTGTCAGCGCTGCGGATCAGCACGCCACCCGGCACCGGCACGATCCCGGTGTCGATCATCGGGGCGACGCCGGCGAAGAAATGCGGCCGGTCCTTGGCCAGTTTCTCGACCCCGCGCGACCCCATGTTGAAGGCCAGCGCCCCCCGGGCCTTGGCACGGGCGACGTTGAACCGGTCAAGGCTGGACCCGTCCTCGGAAGCGACCGCGATCACCGCAGCTCTGGCATCCAGCACCACGACGGTCAGTGGGCGCATGCCCTTGGCATGGGCATGTTCCAGCGCGCTGGCCAGGATCTTGTGGGCGAGGGCAAGGGTCAGGGTCATCACGTGTCTCCCAATTGGCAACGCCATTTAGCGCAGACTCATCGGGTCGCGGCAAGGGACACTCAGTCTCGGGAGTAGACCAGCCGCAGGTTCGGCTTGCCGCGTGGCGGGCGCGGCGTGAAGGGAACCGCTGCTTCGGCCAAAGCGCGGACCGGTGCGGGTAGGGCCTGCACCGGCGGCAGATCGGGCAGGCGGCGGTCCGGGGTCTGCCGCTCGGTCTCGCGGCGCGCGGTGCGGCGGCGTTCGATCACTTCGCTCATCAGGCCAGAGATCGCAAAGCGGCGTGGCGCGCGGCCAAGCGCACCCTCCATCGCCAGACATCCCAGCGCCAGATCCGTCTCGCCCTTGGCCCCCACCAGCGGCAGCACCATCATCCGGGCCTCCAGCGCGGGGCGGCCAATGCCGCGCTCGGCCTCAAGCCACAGTTCCAGCACGGCGGGGCCGGAAAAGACGCCTTCCAGCCCATCCGCCAGACGGCTGCGCACGGCCGGTTCAAACAGCGCCGAGATCGGCATGCCGCGCACGTCCATCCCCATCAGGTCATGCAACTGCATCCCTGCAATGCGGAAGCGGCCAATGCCGGGGGCAACGCGTTCCAGAAGGAAGGTATTTTCCAACGCGCCCGCAATGCCGCGCGGATCAATCCTGTCGCGTTCGGGCAGCGCGCCGCCGTCCCGCAGGCCCTCCCAATAGGCGCGAACCTCTGCCAGCATGCCAAAGCGCGACCCGCCCGAGCCACCGGACTTTCCACCACGACCCAAGAATGACAATGCCATGCGCGACGTCCTTGTGACAGCCCGTGGTCGTGGCGCTAGGCACTTGACCGGCGGTAGGTTAATCATGCAGCAACGTGGGTTACTGATGTCTTAACATATACCCTTCGTGCGGGATTTGGCGGACAATCTCGACAAATGGTAAACATCTGCAGCTTGGGGTTGTGTGCCCCCAAGGCAGAAGCGGGAGAGCGGAATGACCATCTCGATGACAGGCTTTGCGGCGCGCAAGGGGCAGGGGGTGGGGCATTCGTGGTCCTGGGACCTGCGCTCGGTCAATGGCAAGGGGCTGGA